>JACCYX010000282.1 GCA_013696265.1 Chloroflexia bacterium | reverse complement strand
GCAATCGCCGCGGAACAGCGCATGCTTTGGAAGGGTGGTAGACGGGGCCTCAATCGTCAAGAGGGACGACGATCAGACCCGCCAGTTTCCAGCATGACTCCATGTGCCATCGCACTCCTCGATACATTGCTACCCGGTCACAGCTACAACATATGGCACATGACCGATGTTGCGGAGGTCCACGACCTTGTTTCGTCCGCTTTCATCCCTGTTCGGTTTTTTCAGCCGCGATCTCGGCATCGATCTCGGAACCGCCAACACCCTCGTCTACGTGCGAGGCAAGGGCATCGTTATCTCGGAACCCTCCGTAGTGGCCATTGACGCCAAGACCAAACGCGCTTTGTGGGTTGGCATGGAAGCCAAGGCGATGCACGGCAAGGCTCCCGATTCGATCATTGTCGTCCGGCCGCTGAAGGATGGCGTGATCGCCGATTTCGACACGGTCGAGATGATGCTCCACCACTTCATCCGCAAGGTTCACCTGCAGCGCCTGATGGCGCCCCACCCGCGGGTGGTGATCGGCATTCCCAGCGGGGTGACCGAAGTGGAAAAGCGCGCCGCCAAGGACGCCGCTCTTTCCGCCGGGGCCCGTGAGGCGTACACCATCGAGGAGCCGATGGCGGCCGCAATCGGCGCCGGGTTGCCGATCAACGAGCCGATCGGCAGCATGATCGTCGACATCGGCGGCGGAACCACGGAAGTGGCCGTCATTTCCCTGGGCGGGATCGTGGTCAACCACTCGATCCGGGTCGCGGGCGACGAGATCGACGACGCGATCATCCAGTACGCCCGTCGCGACCACAACCTCGTGATCGGCGACCGCACCGCCGAGAACGCCAAGATCGCCGCCGGTTCTGCCTATCCCCTTGAGGAAGAGGTGCGGGTGCCGCTGCGGGGCCGCGACCTGCTGACCGGCTTGCCGAAGTCGGTCGAGGTCAGCTCGGTCGAGTTGCGCGACGCCATTTCCCAGCCGGTGAACACGATTATCGAACTCGTGAAAACCTCGATCGAGGAGACGCCGCCAGAACTGGTGGCCGACATCATGGAGCACGGAATTACGCTGGCCGGCGGCGGCGCGCTCCTGATGGGCCTCGACCGGCGGTTGCAGAGCGAACTCCGGATGCCCGTCCACCGCGCCGAAGATCCGCTGACCTGCGTGGCGCGCGGCACCGGACGGGTGGCCGAAGCGTTGCACCTGTATCAGCGGGCGCTCGCCAGCGGCCGCGAAATCCGGCGCTAGCTTCGCGCCGCCATCGCTCCCGATTGATTCGTCCAGGGTATTTCGCTTTATGCCGATAATGACATCGTACATCTCCGATATTGCGGCCGGAGTCGACGGGCGATGACGACGATTTCGCTGCGCCGGGTCCTCGGCTTGGTCCTGGTCTTCGCCGTGATCTGCGGCGGGCTCATCGTGCTCGATCGCCGCAGCGCGCTGGACCCGGTGCGCAGCGGGCTCAACGAAATCGTGTCACCGGTGTCGGCGGCCTTCTACGAGGTCGTCGACGACTCCGGCAGCGAATCCGACCTCGAACGCCAGCTTGCGGAGGCGGTTGCCGAGCGCGATTCCCTCAGGGCCGAAAACAGCCAGTACAAGGCTGACCGGGCGGAACTTGAGCAGTTGCGGGAGATGCTCGGAGTAGAGCAGCAAAACCCCAGTCTCGACCTGACGATGGCCAATGTCATCGGGCAGGATCCTTCCGGCAACCAGATGTTCTTCATGATCGACAAGGGATCGGACGACGGGATCCGCGCGGGCATGGCCATCGTCAGCCCCCACTACTACCTCGGGCAGGTCACCGAGGTTAGCCCGGAGACATCGAGGGTCATGCTGATCATCGACGCCAGCCAGCGTGTCGGCGCGATGCTTGAGGATTCTCGGGGCGCCGGCATCGTTCAGGGGCAGCGGCAGCAAGGCGGCTACCTGACGATGCTGCGGGTTCAGCCCGAGAACGCTCCCGAGGAGGGTGAGTGGGTTGTGACCTCGGACTCGACCGAAACCCAGACGCGCCAGGTACCACCCAATATCCGGATCGGGCAGGTTTACGGTGAGCCAAAGGTCAACGAGCAGACCGCGACCCTGGAGATCGAGGTGCGGCCCGGCATCGCCAATTTCGGCGACCTCACGGTCGTCTACGTGGCGGCAGCCTCTGATGAGTAGAACGGCCGCGCTCTCCAACATCCGGCTCATGGCCAGCGTCGCCTCGGCCAAGGTCACCGCGGCCGGGATCCGGACGTTGGGCCGGGGCGGCGGTACCTCGGCGCCGGGGCTGGTGGCGGAGCGAATCGATCCCGGCCTGCTGGGCAAGTTGACGGCCAGGTTGCCGGACGGCGCGATCGTGGTGGCCGGCACCAATGGCAAGACCACGACCTCGCGCATGATCGCCGACATTCTCGCGGCCAGTGGGCTGGAGGTGGTGCACAACCGCTCCGGATCGAATCTCGTGCGCGGCGTAGTGAGCGCCTTCGCCTCCCAGGCAACCTTGACCGGGCGCCCTGGCGGCGATATCGCCGTGATCGAAACGGACGAGGCGGCGTTTCCCGAGGTCGTCCGGCTCGTGCGGCCCCGCCTGATCCTGCTCAACAATCTCTTCCGGGACCAGCTCGATCGGTATGGCGAACTCGACACCATTGCCCGAACCTGGCGGGCGTCGCTGGCCCAGCTTGGTCCCGAATCCACGGTGGTGTTCAACGCGGACGATCCGGGCCTGACATCGGTCACCCAGGGCATCGGCGCCAGCCGGGTCGCCTTTGGCATGAATGGCCAGCAACACACGCTGGAGTCCCTGCCCCACGCCGCCGATGCCGCCACCTGCTTCACGTGTGGCGCCGATCTTGCCTACAAGGCGCTCTACGTCTCGCACCTGGGAGCCTGGTTTTGCCCCGCCTGTGGCGAGGCCCGGCCCGCGCTCGATGTGGCCGGGAGCGATATTGAGCTGGAAGGCGTGGAATCCCTGGCGTTGACGATCGACCGCGGCGCTGAGTCCGATCGGTACGCGATCGGGGTGCCGGGCTTCTACAACGCCTACAACACGCTGGCCGCCGTCGCCGCCACCCGCCACATGGGCATTGCGCGGGAGACCGTGCAAACGGCGCTCGTGCGCTTTCGCTCGGCGTTCGGTCGGATCGAACGCGTCGCATACCGGGGCCGGCGACTCACCCTGGCCCTGGTCAAGAACCCGGTCGGGTTCAACGAAGTGCTGCGGATGCTCACCGGCGGCACCGGTGAGCTGCTGGCGCCGACCTTGATCGCCATCAATGACCTCTATGCCGATGGCCGCGATGTGTCGTGGCTCTGGGATGTCGATTTCGAACTGCTCGCCGGCGGCCGGTGTACGCTGGCCACGACCGGCTTGCGTGGCGCGGATATGGCCAACCGCCTCAAGTACGCGGGCGTGGCGGAATCGCGCATCCTGGCGCTTCCCGAAGGGCTTGCGCGTGGGCTGGACGGGTTCGTGGATACGATCCCCGAGGGAGAGCCGGGGTACATCCTGCCAACGTACACGGCGATGCTCGAGATCCGGCAAATCCTCACGGATCGCGGCGCCGTCGAATCGTTCTGGGAGCAGTAGGGAGTGACCCGATGACGACCGATCGAACGCTCACGATCGCCTGGCTCTACGGCACGAAGATGAACATCTACGGTGACCGCGGCAACGTGCTCGCCCTGGCGCAACGCGCCCGGTGGCGCGGCATCGCGCCGGATGTCCGGGAAGTCGGACTCGGCCAGCCGATCCCGGCCGCGGCCGACATCTTCTTCTTCGGCGGCGGCCAGGACCAGGCGCAGATCGCCGTCTCGAAGGACCTGGCCGGGGCCAAAGGCGAGGCGATCCGGGAGGCCGTCGAAGGGGGCGCCGCCCTGCTTTCGGTCTGCGGCGGGTATCAGTTGCTCGGTCACGAGTACCGTCCGCACAACGCCGATCCCTTGCCTGGCATCGGCCTCTTCGATGTCGACTCCGAGGCGGGATCGGAGCGATTCATCGGCAACGTGGTGGTCGACTCGCGGTGGGGCGCCCTGGTGGGCTTCGAGAACCACAGCGGGCTCACCTTCCTCGGCGACGCCGCGACCCCGCTGGGCAAGGTCCGGGTGGGCCGCGGTAACAATGGCAAGGACGGCACCGAGGGGGTGGTGTACAAGCACGCGATCGGGTCCTACCTGCACGGATCGCTGCTTCCCAAGAACCCGGTATTGGCCGACTGGTTGTTGGCGGCGGGCCTGCGTCGCCGGTACGGCGCCGACGATCTCCCGCCGCTCCCAAACGGCATCGAAGAGGCGGCCCACGCCAGCGCCGTGGCGCGGGCGGTCGCCACCCGCTAGGACGAATTGCGGGTAATCGCCCAAACCATCTGATTCGCCCCGCGAATCAGGTCCGCCCGTACGAATTGCTGTCGTCTGGGCGGGGACGGTCAACCACGATGGAGTGTGCATGCGTCTCGCTGGATGTGGGGCCAACCAGGCACCATTTCCGCCGTCACAGTAACGTCTTATCTCGCATTTGGATTACAATATTTCGTGCGTCCGGCTTGCGATCGTATTTCCAGACAAGTAGACTGAGCGTTCAATGCGTGTCGCGGCGGTGTGATTCGCCACGATACCCCTTCGCGAAAGCGGAACGCTGATTCCCATGCAGGTGATAATGAAAACCGACGAGAAAACGTCTGTGTCGACGATCGATACGCTGGACGAACGCATACTTTCTGAACTTCAGCACAATGGCCGGTTGACCATGAAGTCGCTGGCCGAGCGGGTCGGCTTGTCCAGCCCGGCCATGATCGAACGGGTGCGCCGGCTCGAAGAGCGGGGCGTGCTGGCGGGCTACCGGGCCGTGGTCGATCCCGCGGCGATCGGTCGTCCGATGACGGCATTGATCTCGGTCGACCTGGAACGACGGCACCACGACATCTTCCTCAACCGGTTGCGTGCGGAACCCGCCGTCGAAGCCTGCTATCGCGTCACCGGCGACCATTCGTACCTGGTGAAGGTCCATGTCACGTCCACGGAAGAGCTGGAGGCGCTGGTCGACGAACTGGGCGATGCGGGGGCGAAGTGTTCGACCAGCATCGTGCTCTCGACCCCGATCGACGGTGCCCCGGTCGTGCCGCCCGAGGGATCGGTGAGCCAGCGGACACGCCTCACCCGGCGACGGCGGCGCTCAGCGACCATGCGATCAGACGACATCAAGCCGGAGCCGGCGTCCCGCAAGCGTACGCGCCGGCAGAGTCAGCCAGAAGAGCCGCTCGAAACGTAAGCCTCAACACCATGATCCGAATCAATCCGCCGGCTCGATCACCGGATCGGACGATTCATCTTGTGTATCGTCAGGCGGCGGGTCCTGCCCCGTCTCGTCCGAGCCGGATGACTCGCCTGGCTCGTCGCTTGCGTCCTCGATCGGCACGTTCTCGCCATTGTCCGAATCCGTGTCCGATTGCCGGCGATCGGACTCCTGCACCCGGATTCCGCCGACGCCCGCCGCCGAGGCGTATTGGGCGATGCTGTTGATGGCGTTGTTGTTCCAACTGACACCGCGCTCGCGGGTCGCGGCGATGGCGTCATCAAGCTGCTCGCGCTCCCATTCGCTCAGTTCACCGCACGCCTGATCCGGTTCCTGACCGCGCACGAGCCATTCTTCGGTCGTGTTGCCGCGGCCAGGCTGGTGGCCCGTGACCGCGCAGATCTCACCCTGGAAGGCATCCCCCGGGACGGCGAACTGTTCGGGCAGCGGGTTGCCATCGGGCCCGTTGAGCAGGGACGCGAAGGCCGGATCGTCGTGGATCTCGACCATCATGCGCTGCCAGATCGGCCCGGCCGCCTGGCTACCGTCGAGCTCGGAGAGGTTGGTGGTGTCCGCGCCCCCGCTGACCCCGACCCAGACCCCAATCGCGACATCGGTGGTGTAGCCCATCGTCCAGAGGTCTTTCCAGTCGTCAGTGGTGCCAGACTTGGCGGCGGTGGGCCGTCCAAGCTGCTGCTGGGTCTGCTCGAACAAGTTGCCAGGCCCGAAGATCATTTGCCGCGCTTCGTTGTCGGAGAGGACCGAGGTTACCTGGTAGGCGTTGCCGGACGGAATGGCCTGGGTGGAGTCTTCGGCGATTTGCTCGTCGTCCAGTGAGTAGAGCACGTTGCCCTGGCTGTCCCGGATCTCGATGATCGGGTGGGGCGGGACATTGGCGCCGTTGTTGGCGAGCGTGGCGTAGGCTTTGGTGTGTTCGAGCAGTTCCACCTCGGCCGCGCCGAGGCCGATCGAGAGGCCGTAGTAACTGGCCTCTTGTTCGAGGCTGTCGATCATGCCCATGTCGCGCGCCGTGTCCATCACCGTCTGCACACCCACGAACTCGGTCGCCTTCACGGCCGGGATGTTGAGCGAGTTGGCGAGTGAGTCCCGGACGGAAACGGCGCCGTAGAACCGGTTCGTGTAGTTTTGCGGCTCGTAGGGCGCCTCGCCGGGATTCTCCCATTCGGTTGGCACGTCCAACAGTACGGAGCCGGGGTTGAGCCCGTTCTCGAACGCGGCGGCGTAGACGATCGGTTTCATCGACGATCCGGGTTGGATCAGGCTGGTCGCGTAGTTCACTTCGCCGTTGATCAAGGCATTGTTGAAGTCGGCCGAGCCGACCATCGCCAGTACCTCGCCGCTCCAGGGCACCATGATGACCATTGCGCCATTATTGCGCTCGTAAATCTCCATCTCGGCTACGCCGCTGGCGAGCAGTTGTTCCGCCCGGTTCTGGAGGTCGAGGTCAATGCTGGTGGTGATCTCCAGGCCGCCGTAGAGGGCTTCCTCCCCGTAGTTCTCGACGATGTACTCGCGCACATACTGTGTGAAGTGCGGGGCGCCCGACACGGCACCGCTTCGCGCATCATCGCCGATGTTGAGCGGTTCCGCGAACGCCGCGTCCGCTTCGGCGCGAGTGATGTAACGGTACGTCACCATCTGGTCGAGCACGTATTGCTGGCGAATCTTGGCCTGGTCGAAGAGTTCCGCATAGTACGTGGGCGATTGCGGCAACCCGGCCAGGTAAGAGGATTCGGCGAGCGACAGGTCGCTGGCATGCTTGTCGAAATAGGTGTTGGCGGCGGCCTCGATCCCGTAGGCGCGTTTCCCGTAGTAGATCTGGTTGACATACATCGTCAAGATGTCGGATTTGGAATACTGCTGCGCCAGGGCGACGGCGGCCAGCGCCTCCCGTGCCTTGCGCGTGTAGCTAATGTCCATACCGCTGATCTGCTCGGGATAGACCGCCCGCACCAGTTGCTGGGTAATGGTGGAACCGCCCGAACTCCCCGAACCCGAGACGTTGATGAACGCCCCGCGCACGATCGCGTACGGTTCGATGCCTTCGTTGGTCCAGAACGTCGAATCCTCGGCGGAGACGGTGGCGTTGATGAAGTCGTCCGCCACCTGGTCGATCGGGACGAAGTTGCGCCAGCCGTAGTTCGGGTTATCGACTTCCTGGAGCAAAACCCCGTTGCGGTCGTAAATGCGCGTGGTCTGGAAGGTATCGACCGCCACCTCGGCGGCGTTCGGCAGATCCTTGTTGACCTCCTCATAGGCCGCCATCGTGCCGGCGACGCCGAGCGCGGAGCTGATGACCGTGATCACCAGGAAGACGATGCCAACGACCAATGCCACCACACCCAGCATGCTGAAGATGGCAATCGGGCCGCCGAGGAACTTCGATTTCTTGCTCTGGTCGCGGCTGGTGACGCCCGGCAGGAGATGTGGCGGCAGCGATTTGGCCCGCCGGCCATAGCGGGTGTTGCCGTAGCGGGCGGCCCGGCGCTTGGCGTCGGGATAGCGTTGGCTGGCGCGTGAGATGCGGCCGTGGGTCATGCCGTGGGGGACTCCCTTTCGTGCCGGTGGGCAAGGTCAGGCTGGACGCTGCGCACGATGGATCGCGAGGTTCAGGAGACAACGCCTCGCCCGATTGGGGGCGAGGTACATCTCTCCTACGCGGGAACGGCGAGGTTGGTTTCCCAAGCGATGGGATCGACCGACGGCCGCGCTCACCTAATCCTAACAAAATCCTGACCACAGCCGCGTTCGTGGTAGGGTCTGGCGTGGAGTGACCGGTGCCTGGTACGTTGATCGACGATCCGATCGGCCACGTCTCCAGGTAACCCGGCAATGGCGCGCAACCCAGGAGGGACATGGTGACCGGCGACCCGACATTTAGCAGGAAGACGCAAGATGAGGCGCCGGCGCAAGCCGAGTCGCTTCCTGAAACGCCGCACGAGTTGCCGGTCGACCGGGCCCGGATCGACGCCCTGCTCGAACGCATCCGCAACGGCGAGAAGGTCACCTTGCTCGACGAGTTCCTGATCGCGGTCGATTGGCGTACAGCCTTCGGCGCCGACGATGGTTCGCCGCTCGACGCCGAGGCTATCGGGCGGCTGATCGCCTACTACCGGGAGAAGTTCAGCGACATCGGACCGGTCTACCTCGCGGAGTTGATGTCGACTGAGTTCATGACCGAGTTAAGGGCGCGGGGCGACGTGGTTTTCTCCGACCGCTTGCTGGACCTCGGCCGCAACGAACCGGAACTCTGGAAGGAAGTCCGCGCCTTCTTCCGCCGCAAGGAGTTCGCGACCGCGATGCTGGTCAGCGCCCACCAGGAGCGACCGGAGTCGTAGGGGCGAACCATGGATGAGCGCCCGACTCAAAATCTCCCAATTGTCATGTCGAGCTTGCGAGACATGACAGACAGAGACATCCAGGCACCCACCGCCTATACCCCGGCGCGTTCGACCGCCTTCAGCACGGCGCGGCGAACCAGGTTCTTCGTGACCCGCGCCCGGTAGTCGGCCGGGGCGTGGATATCGGAAAGCAGTTCGATTCCATCGACCGCCGATTCGGCGGCGGCCTTCACCGAGTCTTCGTTGGGCGTGGAGCCGACCAGGGCGTTCTCGACCGCCTGGGGCCGGTAGGCCATGTCACCAGCGCCGGTGACGCCGACGCGGGCCGCGCTGATCTTGCCGTCGGCGGTCAAGGTGACGACCGCCGCCACGCCGACGATCGCATAGCCGGAGGCGGGATTCTGCAACTTCTCGTAGCGGTAGCCGGTGTTCGCGGCCAGCGCCGGTATGCGGATGGATGTCAGGATCTCGTCCGGTTCGAGCGCGCTCGTCAGGAAGTCGACGAAGAAGTCGTCGATCGGAATCGTTCGCTCGCCGTTGGGGCCACGCGCCACGATCTCCGCGTTGAGCGCCAGCACGCCCGCCGGGTAGTCGGCGGCCGGATCGGCGTGCGCCAGGGCGCCGCCGAACGTGCCCCGGTTGCGCACCTGCTGGTCGCCGACGACGCGCGCGATTTCGGGCAGGAGCCCGGCCGAGGTCTCCAGGATCGCGTCTGTGGCGAGCTGGTGATGGGTGGTCAGCGCCCCGATGCCGACCACATCGCCGTCGAGGCGAACGCCCGACAGGCCGGCAAGGCCCGAGATGTCGATCAGGTGCTCGGGTTGGGCGAGCCGGAGCTTCATTACCGGCAGGAGGCTGTGGCCGCCGGCCAGGAGCTTGCCCGAATCGCCGAACTCTCCCAGCATGGTGAGGGCGTCGTCGATCGAAGTTGGCCGGTGGTACGTGAATGGGTAGGGGTGCATGGGAATCCGTTCCGTCGTAAGCCTGAGGGACGCTAGCGGATCGACGTTGCCTCATCGCCGCGGGCCATGCGGACCGCCGCCTCGCGCACCGCGATCACGATGTTGTGGTAGCCGGTACACCGGCAGATGTTGCCTTCGAGCGCGTGCCGGATCTCCGCTTCGGATGGGTCGGGATTCTCTACCAGCAGCGCCAGCGACGACATGATCACGCCCGGCGTGCAGTAGCCGCACTGGAGGCCGTGCTCTTCCCAGAAGGCCTGCTGCATCGGGTGCAGCGTGCCCTTCGGGGCCACGCCTTCGATCGTCGCGATCTGGTGCCCATCGGCCTGCGCGGCCAGCACCATGCAACTCTTGACGGCGCCCCCGTTCATCTGCACGGTACAGGCGCCGCATTGCCCCGTTTCGCAGCCGATGTGCGTGCCGGTCATGCCGAACGTGTCGCGTAGCAGGTGGACCAGCAGGGTCCGAGGCTCGACTTCGGCGGTGCGTGACTCGCCATTGATCGTGGTGGTAATCGAAACCGTTTCGGTCATGCGAATGTACTCCTCGCGTGGTGCCGCGGCGGGTGGTGGTCGGAATGCGAATGGGCCGGATCGGTCAGGAACCCGCGTTGGACGCGGTCTTTTCGAGGCACTTGAAGAACTGGCCGACGATCATCTTCGACGCGGGCTGGATCACCCGGCTGCCGATCCGGGCGAGCGTGCCGCGAATCTGGGGTTCGCCGGACCATTTCACCAGCGTGCCGGTGTCGGTGGCGGAGAACTCGATCAGCCCTTCCCCCGACACCTGACCCTGCGGTCCCTTGCCTTCGATCAGCATTCGGTACGAGGATGGTTCCTGTTTGTCGCTGATCTTGACCCGGCCCTCGTACTTGCCCTTGATCATTGCCACGCCGATCGTCATCGTGGCGGTGTATTCGTCCTCGCCCACGAGGTCGAGCCGTTCGCAGCCCGGCAGGCAGGCCATCAGGGTGTCGGGATCGAGCATGAGGTGATAGACCCGCTCGGGCGGGGCGTCGAATGTGTATTCACCAGACAGTTGCATACGCGCGCGTTCCTCCTCTGGCGTGTACTGTATCCGAACCGCCATGTCGTGGAAAGGGTTTCAGGGGCCACGGTCAACTCGGGAGGCCACACAGGGCCTCCCCACGAGATGCCTGATGCACATTGCGGGAAACCGTAGGAGCGGATCCGAATCAGCCGCGAACCGTCTCTGGCCCGTCCGGATCTGGTCGATCCTGTCCGCCCGGCTGGTGGCGAATGGCCGAATCGGGTGTGCCGCGAACCGGGCGGACACCCTGGATCGCGGTTGGCCAGATCCGGTATGCGACGGGGTACCGCCCCTACGAGCATCGGCAATATGCATCAGGCGTCACATGACATAGCGGAACATAACCGTGGCGCCGTGAGACTCCTACCCCTTGATGCCGGACATCCGCACGCCCTGGACGATGTACCGCTGGAGCACGAGGAAGACGATGATCAGCGGAATCGCGCCGATCGCCGCGCCGGCGAAGAGCCGGGTGAGGTCGATCGTCTGGGCGGTGAGGTAGGAGCTGAGCACCACCTGCACGGTCCGCGTGCTTTCCGACTGGCCGACGATCACCGGCCAGAGGAAGGCGTTCCAGCTGGAGATGAAGCTCAGGATGCCGAGCGCGGCCATGATCCCCAGCGAGTTCGGCAGCAACAGCTTCCAGTAGACGCCGAAGTAACTGTTGCCATCGAGACGCCCCGCCTCCTCGATTTCCGTCGGGAAATCGAGATAGAACTGCCGGAAGAGGAACGTGGCGAAGGCGTTGAAGAGGCCGGGCACCACGATCCCCCACAAGGTGTTGATGCCACCCAGTTCCGACACCACCACGTAGGTCGGGACGAACGTCACGGCGCCGGGAATCATGAGCGTGAGCAGGATCAGGAAGAAGATGATGTCGCGTCCCCGGAACGGGATTCGGGCCAGCGCGTACCCCGCCATCGAGGCGAAGATGGTTTGCATGACCAGGTTGACGATCGCCAGCAACGCCGAGACCCGGAGCCCGGTCGCCATCGAGATCGCGTCGTCCTCGAAGACATTTCGGTAGTTTCCCCATTGGGGGCTTTCCGGCCACCACTGCCAGGCGTCGAAGGCCGTGATCTCCGGCTGGGTCATCAACGAGTTGCGGACGATGATGTAGAACGGGAAGAGGAAGAGGATCGCCAGCCCGATCAGCAGCACGTACCGGACGATCTTGCCCAGGATCGCCAACGCCTGTGAATTGTTGGCGCGCGGATGCTTGAGTTCACCCCATTGGCCGCCGCCGGGCGTGGTTGGCTGGCTCATGATTTGCTCCCGAACCCGAAGAGGCGGCCCTGGATCAGGGTCACGGCGACGATGATCGCGGTCAGGATCAGCGCCCCGGCGGAACCCCGCCCGTAATCCTGCTGCTGGATCGCTATTTGATAGAGGTAGACGAGCGGCGGCCGGGCCAGGCTGATATTGCCGACCGATCCGACGCCACCGAGAATATTGATGAACTCGTCGAAGGCCTGAAAGGCGGCGATGAAGTTCAGCATCAGCACCGCGATCGAGGTGTTGCGCAACAGCGGGAAGGTGATCGTCCAGAAGGTGTGCCAGCCGAGCCGGGCGCCATCGACCTGGGCCGCCTCGTAGAGCGTCTGGTCGATTTCCTGGAGCGCCGCGATGAAGAGGATCATGTAGAAGCCGACCTGGAGCCAGAGACGCACAGTGACGAGCACCAGCCAGTAGTAGGGTGGATCGGTTTCCCCGATCCAGGCCACCACCGGCGCGTTCTCGTCCAGCCAGTACCAGACCATGTTGGCGAAACCGTAGGCGCTGCCGCTGAAGATACCCATTTTCCAGACGATCGAGGCGATGACATAGGAAATAGCGGTTGGGATGAAGAAGACGCTGCGGAAGAAGGCGCTCCCAAACCCGGCGCTGTTGACCAGCATCGCCAGCACGAGCGAAAGAAAGAACGTGATCGGCACGATGAAAACAGCGAAGACGAGGATCGTTCGAAGCGACTGGCGGAACTCGGGATTGCCGAGCACCGCGCTGTAGTTATCGAAGCCGACCCAATCGCCGATGCTGACCGTGTTGCGCGCTTCCGAAAAGCTGATCAGGGCTCCCCACACGATCGGGATGAACGTGAAGATCGTCAGGCCAATGATCATCGGCGCGACGAAGAGGATGAACGCCAGACTGGCCTCGGCCTGTGTCCGCCGATACCAGGGCACCTTCACCGTTTGGTACTGATCTGTGGTCGATGCGCTCATGGCTTCCCTCGGGAGACGCCGATTACGGATTTGATCGCATGGTCATTGAGCTGGTAGCGGCAAAGCTCGTCTTTGCCTTTGGTGCCTGAGGCAGAGCTGATCCCGCTAACTCGTCATTCCGAAGCGAAGCGAGGAATCCCTGCGCGAAGCGCATCGACCGGAGGTCGATCTGATAGTGGCAAACACCAACGTCCGCTAACGCGGACCGGCTATCGCTTCGCTGCGCCGAGGGATTCCTCGCAAGCTCGGAATGACGGTTTGTGACGGACACTACGGCAATCGTCGGTATCCGTCACGCCCTGTCAACTGAGTCCAGTTAGGCGCCCAGCAACCGGTCGAGTTCGGCCTGGACCGTAGCTTCGGCTGTGGTGAGTTCCGCGGCGGGATCGGCGCTGTCACGGACCACGTTGGTCAGCGCCTCGGTCAGGGCCGTACCCATCACCGGAGTCCAGACCGGGTTACCGGCAACGCCATACTCGTACAGGTTCGTCACCATGTCAGCGGCGGCCCCCACCTGCAGGGCTTCGGCGGTTTCGGCCGCGCTCTGGCGTGGCGGGACGTGGAAGCCGTACCCCACGTTCCAGTCGGTCTGGACTTCGGTATTCTGAATCCAAAGCCACGCGACGTACGCCTTGGCGGCTTCGAGGTTCTGACTCCTGGCATTGACGCACTCGCCCCAGCCGCCGTAAAACGTCGACGGCACGCCGCCTTCGCCGGTGGATGGCCAGGCGAAGACGCCGACATCGTCACCCAGCGCCTCGTTGATCGCCGGGAACGCCCAGAGGCCCGTAAATTGCATGGCCGTCGCCTCCTGGATAAAGGCGGTGGGGTCCCAGTAGTCAGTCGTGAATCCCATGAGCAGCGACCCGCTATCATTGAGTTCCTTGAGTTTCGTGAAGCCGGTGGCAACGAGCGGGGTATTGAATCCGGGCGTGTTCTCGGCGGTCAGGAAATCCGTTCCCGCCGACCATACCAGCGGGCCGAGCGCGGCGCCAATACCGCCGTCGTTGCCGAGGAAGAGTCCCTTCTGACGACCGGTATCGAGCGCCACCGAGGCCGCGATCAACTCATCGATGGTGGTGGGCACGGCAACGCCGGCCGCTTCAAGCAAGCTCTTGCGGTAGTAGACGCCTCCCGTGTCGGTAAGCATCTTCACCCAGTAGATTGTGCCGTCGATCGTGGCGGTAACCAGGTTCTGCGGTCCGAAATCTTCGATGAGCGCATCGTCGTAAAGGTCGTCGAGCGGAGCAACCTGGCCCTGCTCAACCTGGTCGAGCGTGACCCCACCCTGCTCGAACACATCCGGGCCGCTATCGGTCAGCAAGGCGGCGGAAAGCGCCGCGCCATAGTCGCCGAGCTGCCAGTTGATCTCGATTTCGACCGTCGGGTTTTCCGCCGTGTACTGCTCCGCGTAGCGATTGACGGCATCCTGGGTGCCCTCTTCACCGTACTGGTGATACCAGTGCACGAGCCGGATGTTGTCCTGCGCGAGAACGCCCGGCGCGCGGCCATACCCGGCGAAGGCGACAGCCCCCCCGGCGTACAGGACGGTCTTGACGAGCGAGCGACGATTGAGTCCCAGGGTAGAAATGCGTGGTTGGTGATCCACAGCTATGCTTCCTTTCCGCCGCGTGCGCGGCGTCAGACGATGAAACGGGCCAAGCGGCTGAACGTGTGATGTGTGACTATACGGCCAACTATAGGCGTGTCAACGGGTCCGTTCAACCGGCACGCATCGCGATCGACCCCGAAACCGATCGGGCCGGCGGCATCCATGCCGAAATCCGTTGCTGTTGTGCGCCTTCCCCGGCCTTCGTATACTCGTCGGTACAGCGGAGTGGCGCGGTCGGCTGGACGTGGAGTTCCAGCGGCCGGGTTGGCGTGCCGGCGCGATGCCCGTTTCCTCAGTTGCGCGGCTCTACCTAAACCAGCACATTCAGCGCAGGGTCCCATTCGTGCCATCCGCGATCGCCGATGGCTGGCTTGTTTCGGCGTCCCGATCCCGATGCGGGTTGGGCGACACAGGAGACCGCGTACATGGCTCACGACGTTACCATTCAATCCCTCGTTTCGGATATCACCCACGGCCGCCTGACGCGCCGCGAGGCGCTGCTCCGGGG
>JACCYX010000267.1 GCA_013696265.1 Chloroflexia bacterium | reverse complement strand
CCATCCGGGCGGACACCCTGTGTGTCGTTGCGTGATGTTCATATGCGACCGGGGTCCGCCCCTACCTCGCGCGCGTTCACACCTCCAGGATCGCGCACCGCAATGTGCATCACCCGTTACGGAAATGACGGCTCCTCGATCTGGACTTCCGGCAACAGGCGTTCGATGTCGTCGGGCGTGCAGTAGCAGGGCGCGTCGTAGGCGATGTTGGCCGCCGCCGCCGCGACTCCCGCCCGCAACGCCCCGGCCAGGTCGGATGTCTGTACGTATCTGGCCGCGAGGGCGCCGACGAGCGTGTCGCCGCACCCGATGCTGTTGAACGCGGGAACCCGCGGCGCTCGGAGGTGGCGGATTCCCTCGTCGGAAACCCAGAGCAAACCTTCCGCGTCCAGCGAGACGCAGACGTTGGCCACCCCGGCCCTCAGCCATTGCATTGCAAGCGAAACGATGGCATCGGGTTTGACGGCTTCACTCCCGAGCAGCTCGCCAACCTCGACACGGCTGGGCTTGACCAGCCACGGCCGATTCGGAATCGCCGCCAGCAGGGCGTCACCGGCCAAATCGGCGATGCATGGGACGCCGGCCCGGTGGGCGGCGGCCACGATCCGGGCGGGGAAATCGACCGAACAGCCGGGCGGGACGCTGCCGGAGACGATTATCAGGCTGGCGTCCGCCAGTCGCCCGAGCACACGTTCCTCCAGTGCCTGTTCGTCGGTGCTGGTCACGGTCGGACCCGGCTCGACGACGTTGCACAGGTCGCCCCGCTCCCGGTCGAGGAGCGAGTACGTTCCCCGCGTCTCGCCCTCGATCGTGACCAGGTCGGCGGCAAGCCCCTGGCCCGCCAACAACTCCCGGAAGCGTGCGCCGCTGTGCCCCCCGGCGAATCCCTGGACGAGGACGTCGGCGCCAAGCAGGCGGGCGACATAGGCGGCGTGCACGCCGGAGCCACCGGCCCAGAGCGAAAACCGGACCGGGCGCAAGGAGGCGCCTTCCCGGTAGTCGACGACCGCCACCCGGTCCACTGCCGGGTTGGGGTTGACCACCAGGATCATGGTTCCATGCCACCGTGGTAGATCGCGGCGCAGAGCGCCGCCACATCCCCGATCCGGTCGCTGAGGGCGGACGGCACGATCTCGCACGCTCCGGCGTTGATCGCCTGCGCTTCTTCGGCAACGACCCGCCTCACCATCGGCAGGAAGAGGTCGCCGGCCCGGACGGCGAGGCTGCCCAGCACGACGACCTCGACATTGAGGAGATCGACGAGCAGGGCGATGCCGCGACCGAGATACGTCGCCGAGACATCGACGATCTCCCGTGCGTCGGCGTCCCCCTCACGCGCCCATTCGATGACCTCCCGCGCCGTCACGTCCGCGCCGAACCGGTCGGGATAGCGATCGCGGGCTTGCGCCGCCAGCCCGGTTCCGCTGCTGTACCCTTCCCACGACCCGCGCTTGCCGTAGACCAGCGGGCCATCGTCGGCGATTCGCCAGTGCCCGACATCCCCGGCGTTGTCGCTGGCGCCCCGGTAGAGCCGCCCGTCGAGGATGAGCCCGGCGCCCAGCCCCGTGCCGAAGGTGAGGAAAACCACGTTCCGGCGCCCCCGGGCGGCGCCGAAGAACCACTCGGCGAGGGCGCCCGCCTTGGCGTCGTGCTCGACATGCACGGGTACGCCAAATGCCTCCTCCAGCAAGGACCGGCAGGGAATCTCATCCCAGCCCGGCAGGTTCGGCGGCGAGAAGATGATCCCGCGGGCGTGGTCCATCGGCCCGCCGATGCTGACCCCGATCGCCTCCGGCTGGCCATGACGCGCGATCAGTTCCCTTCCGGCCTCAACGATGTCCCGCCACATCGGCTCGAACCCACGCTCCGGCCGCGAGGCGAAGGTGAAACGGTCGAACGTTTCGCCTTTGGCCGTGCCCGCCACGGCGGCCGTCTTGGTGCCGCCGATGTCGAGGCCGAGAATCCACGCCCGCTCAGTCATGCGGACCCGGCTCCGCGAAGGCGTCGTCGATGCACTCGGCCAGGAGGTGGATCAGCATCAGATGACCCTCCTGGATCCTGGCCGTGTCCGCGAACGGCAGGAACAGCTCGTGGTCGCACAGGCCGCGCATGCCGCCGCCGTCGCCGCCCGAAAACCCGATCGTCACCATCCCGATCCGGCGGGCGGCGGTCAGTGCCCGCAGCACGTTGGCCGAGTTGCCGCTGGTGCTGATCCCAATCAGCGCGTCCCCGGCACCACCGAGTCCTTCCACCTGGCGGGCGAAGACATCGTCGTAGCTATAGTCGTTCGCGATCGACGTTACGACCGCCGTGTCGGGGGTCAGCGCGAGCGCGGCCAGCGGCCCCCGGTCCGCCCGGTAGTGCCCGACCAGCTCGGAGGCGAAGTGCTGGGCATCGAGGGCGCTCCCGCCGTTGCCGCAGAGCAGGATCCGATGCCCGGCACCGAGCAGGTCGATGAGTATGCCGGCCACGCGCTGAACTCGTCCGATCTCCGCCTGGAGGTAACGGGCGACCTGGATCGTTTCGTCGAGCTGGGCCCGTAGAGCCACATCGTTCATCGAGATGTCTCCTTTCCAATGCGGCCGTTCTCCGGCGTGGCCAGTTGCCGCAGCTTGCGCCGTCGCACGGTCGATTCGACCGCCTCCCGGAGCCGCGCGGCGTCGTCCGGGTGCGTGGCGGTAATCAGGATCGCGAGCAGGTCGAGCAGCATGAGGAACGGGAGCACGGCGTCGACTAATCCCACCCGGTACGGCTGCTTTGGGGCCGTGGCCGGTATGAGCAGAACGAGGTCGGCGTGCTCAGTTATCGCCCCTTGCTCGAAGGCCGTGACCGCGATCGTTTGGGCACCGCTCGTGCGGGCGATCGCGAGCGCGTCGACCGTCTCGATTGTGTCGCCGGAGTAGGAAAAGCCAAGCACCACATGGCGCGGTTTGTCCAGCAAGGCGTGGAGCAGTTGAATGTGGCTGTCGTGCGTCGTTCGGCAGGGGATGCCGCAGCGCACGAGCACGTTCTCGGCCAGGTTGGCCACGGCCAGGGACGACCCCATGCCGACTATGCTGACGAGGGCCGCCTCCCGGAGGATACGCGCCGCCTCGCTGAGCCGTTCGGCGTTTACCAGCGCCGCCGATCGCCGGAGACTGTCCACGTACGCCTGGACGACCTCCTGGGCCTGGATCGGGATGGGGGCGTTGTGGTCGGTCGCGATGTTGAAGATGCCTGACTCGGAGCGCGCCTGTTCGGCCGCGTGTTCCTGGACGAGCGCCAGCTTCAGCGCCCGGAAGCCATCGAAGTCGAGCTTGGCCGCCAGCCGGAAAATCACCGGCTCGGTGGTGCCGCTCACACGCGCCAGGTCGCGGCCCGTCCAGTCCGAGATCGTCCCGGCGTGTTCCAGGATCGAATCGGCCACGCGCCGCTCGGATTCGGTGAAGGATGGATACAGCCCGCGGAGCCGGGCGAGGGTGGGGGCGCTCACCCAGCGACCCGTTCATGGACGACGGCGCGCAGGGCGTCCAGCGCGGCGGCGGGATCGTCCGCCTGGTAGATGTTGCGGCCGAACACCAGCCCACCCGCGCCGCCCGTGATCGCGTCCGCGGCAAGCTGGATTGCGTCCTCCGGGCGATCCTTGCGCGCGCCGCCCGCGACCAGAACGGGAACCGGGCAGCTTTCGGTGATCGCCCGGAGCCGCTCCACCGAGCCGGGCCAGATGCACTTGACGAGGTCGGCGCCGATCTCCGCGGAGATCCGGCAGTAGAGCTTGATGATTTCCGGGTCCTGCTTCGTTTCGGGAGCACGGCGTTCGAGGCTGTGCCGCGGTTCGATCATGTGGACGATCCCGTACCGCTCGCACTGGCGGGCGACGGCGGCGTTGCGGGCGATTTCCTCCGCCTCGCGCTCGGGATCGTCGTTCCCCAGCAGCAGGTAGGTCATCACCACGTCGGCTCCCGCGGCCGCGACCTCCTCGATCGTCGCTAGCGAACGTTGGGCACCCTGTTCGTACGGGAGGATCGGGCGGCTGAAGTTGGTCCAGTCGAGGTGGATGGCCAGGCTCGGCCGGTTGCGGCCAACGAAACCGTCTTCGAGCCACCGGACCATACCCGGCGCCACCATGATCGCGTCGGCGGCGGCGAGCGCGTGGACCGTCCGCCGCATTTGGTCCAGCCCAACCAGGCCGTCGATCGGCCCGAGCAGGACGCCGTGCGAGTAGGCGACGATGATGGTCTTGCCGGAGGTCTCGTCGACGAGACGGCCCGCCCGAATTCGTTTACCGGTACGTGCGTCCACAGGTCATCCTTCTGTTGCCCGCTTGGTGTTCTGACCAGCGTGTCCGACGTTTCCCCCATGCCGTCATTCCGACCGAAGGGAGGAATCCCTGCGCGAAGCGCATCGACCGAAGGTCGATCACGGGTCGGGCGGGACGAGTATCCCCTGCCGCCGACGTGCTATTGCGGTGCTACATGATCCGCCTGCGGCGGATGCGCTTCGCGCGGGGATTCTTCGCTGGCGCTCAGAATGACGACGTGGGGAGGTACTACGGAATGCGGGCTGCCTCACAGGGAATGGGCGGACGGAGTGCAGCGGCCCTACGCAATCTGCCATCGTCACCGCCGCCGGATCATGATCGACGCCAGATCGAAGGGGCGCAACGAGAATGTGAACGTGCGTCCGTCGCCCGCCACGGGCGCGTCGACCACTTCGCCGAAGATGCCGGTCTGTCCGACCTCGATCTCTCCCTCCGCCCGCCAGGCGACCGTCGCGGTCGTCACTTGGCCAGCCGTTTCCCGTAGCCGGATCACAATGCCGTCATCGTGACTCCTTGGCACCGGCGTCACGACCTGGGCGATCACCGTCTCGGGTCCGATGTCCAACCAGTGGAACTCCCCCGGCGCGACGGCGTCAATCAGGGCGACCGGCCGGGCGGCGAACGACTCACCCCACGACCGCACCGCCGATGGATCGACCCCGCCGGGGGCCGTGGTCAGCCGGAAGGCGAAGTCGAACTGGCCGCCCTGGGCCGCCTTGAAGTTGGTGAAATAGAGGTTGTTCATGAGCCAGGCATAAATGTGCCCCGATTCCGGCCGGAACTCACGCGCCCAATGGCCGGCCCGGAACCCGCCCAGTTGCACGAGCGGTGCCTCCCGCGTGGCCCAGAGCACGCTGCTTTCCCCGTCGGTGACGCCGATCGCGTGCTGGACGCTGTACCAGTCGTGGCAGGTGTCCGGCAATTGCTCGATGCCCGCGCGGAAGACGGCGCCGGTCGTCTCCAGATGGAACTCCGGGCGCTCCAGCGCGAAGGGGAAGACGACATACACCCCTTCCATCTCGTAGTTCTCTTCCTTCCGCAAGTAAACGTCGATATCGATCCATTTGAGGTCGTCGTAGAGGGTGATGGTGGTTCTGACCACGGGGAGGAAGAGTGCCTTCCCCTCCCAGATGAGGGTCGAGCGGCCTTCGGCGCGTTCCAGCGTGGGACCCTCGCCGGTACCGGTCGCGGCGGTGCGCACGAAGCGCGGACCGGGAGTATCGGGGTGGAAATGCCGCCGGCTGGTGGTGATCGCGGGGTGGTCGTCCGCCGGATCCGCCACCTCGTAGACCACGCCGGCGATGCCGGACGCCGCGCCGGCGTCCACCCATTCCTTGCCGGTTTCCTTGTCGATCAGGCTCGTGACCGAGGCCGTAGCCGGGTCGACCTCGACCCGGTAGAACCGGTTTTCGATCACGGTCGCGCGCTCGGGCGGCCGGGAGGTTTCGTCGTGCAGCGGCACGACCGTGACGCCGAGCGGCGGTAGGTCCCGCACCAGCCGGGTTGTCGTGCCGGTCCGGCTCGTGACCGTGACCAGTTCATCGCGTCGGCGGGAGAGCGGGTTGACGACCACCAGCGCCGGTTCGTCGCCCGCCGGCAAAGCGTCGATCAGCCCCTGCACGGCGTCGCGCTGGAGTTCGCGGGCCGTGGCGTGGGCCCGGTAGCCGAATCCGGCCTTCTCGTTCCAGTGCGCGTGCGTCACCTGGCTGAACGGTTTGGTGACGCTCTCGCCGGCTCCCCAGGTGTGTTCCTCCCACAAGAGGAGGTCGTCGTAGGCGGCATCGACGCGCTCGGACCAGGCACCGCGACGGGCGCCGGCGATCGGAGGTCCGTACCAGCCCAGCAGCGGCGGGGTTGGTCCAACGGCGATTCCCCCTGGCCGCGCCTTCGGGGCCTGACCCACGACCTGACGCACGGCGTGGGCGGTCTCGGCCGCCCGAAGTTCGGCGCGTGCCTCGCGCCCAATCCCGACCTCGTACGCGCTCGAACCGTGGCCGTGCGCCCACCAGTCGGACCATTCGCCCCGGACGACCGGCAACTCAACCCGCGCCGCCTGCTCGCGCACCTTCGCCATCGCGGTCTCGATCGTGACCACGCGCATCGGCGGCGTGCAGCCCTCCTCGTTCCACAGCCGGGCCGCGTTGACGGCACGCCCATCGGGCCACATGTTGTCCCGCGCGGCGTGGACGATGAGGAAGTCGAACGGGTAATCGGTCCGCTCCGCCGTGCGGGCCAGCAGGGGTGGTATGACCTCACGGGCGCTGTCGATCGTTCCCTCTTCGGCGAGGTCGGCGAATCCGTAGTGGAGATTGAGCCAGACCAGCACGCGCGAGCCATCGGGTCCTTCCCAGTGGAAGGCCGAGGGCTGCTCGAACGGTGGCCGGCCATGATCCGGATTGAGCGCCATGACGAGGGTGTCGAGCCCGGCGGCGGCCATCAGCGGCACCGTGCCCCAGCCGAGCCCGTTGATGTCGCCGTGCTGGACGATGGTGACGGGAAGTCCGTAACGTTCGCGCAGCTCGTGGATCGGCCAGAACGCCCGGAGCGCCTCCTCGTGTCCGACCAGTTGGGTCATGTGGAGGTACCCGCCGGTCACCGCCAGGCGATCGGCGGCGACCAGTTCCTGGAGTCGCCGGACCTCGTCGGCCGGGGCGTGTCGCAGGTACTGGAGGACTGGCCGCGAAATCTCGAACGTCCAGCGAAAGGCGGTTGGGGAATCGTCGTGCTGGGCCGCTTCGGCCAGCCGGATGGCCTCGCCCACCGCCGCCTCGTGCGCCTCCAGGCAGGCGCTCGGGGTGTGCGTGTACCCAATGTCGTGGTGCGTGTGGGCCATCACGAGAATCTCGCGGATCGTCGCCACCCGGCCTGTCCCCCTATCTGCGCTGATTCCGATTCTGTCGACGCCGGATTGTTGCTTTGCTACCCTATTGACAGGTGGATAGTAGCGGCGCTAACATCGTCATGTCAAGCCATACGGATCGGAGAGTTTCATTGGCATCGTGGGGCGAGACGCCCGGCAATGACGGCGCATTGGGACCCAGGTAGAAATAGGTTTTGGAGCCGGGTGAGAGCGGGCTTCCGCGCGGTCCGGCATCGCGGCAAAGGACTGATCTGATGAAGAACGATGTCTCGCGTGTACGTCCCGCACACCTCGGTTCGGGTTTGGGGGCCGTCGACCGGCGGCGCTTGCTGAAACTCGGCGGCGGCCTCGGCGCGGCCACGATGGGCGGCCACCTCCTTCGGGGCGACGTTCTTGGCCAAGGGAGCACGCCGGCGGCCTCGCCAGCGGCGATCCCGCAGTACGCGGCCAACCCGGACATCGAGGGTGACATCACCTTCTGGCACTTCTGGGGCTCGCCGATCCGGCGCACCGCCGTCCAGCGCATCATCGCCGGCTTCAACCAGGAGTTCCCGAATATCCGGGTCACGGAAACGGCCGTTCCGTTCTCCGATATCTGGACCCGAAACCTCGCCGCCGTTGCCGCCGGCGAAGGCATGCCGAACGTGATCGTCGAGGACCGGCCAACCCTGCCGGATCGCGCCGCCAACGATATCGAGATCAGCCTCGGCGACCTGGCGACGCGCGATGGCGTGACCGGCGAGTCGTTCTGGCCGTTCACCTGGGAGGAAGCCACGGTCGAGGGCGTGCCCTACGGGTTGCCCTACGAAACCGACATCCGCGTCCTCTACTACAACAAGGCGGCCTTCACCGAGGCCGGGCTCGACCCGAATACGCCGCCCACGAACTGGGATGAGCTTTGGACCTTCGCGGACGCGCTGGACGTACGGGATGGCGACACGCTCGAGCGGGTCGGCTTCTTCCCGGCCTTCGGCAACATCGGGCTCGACCAGTGGACCTGGAACAACGGCGGCCAGTGGCAGGACGCCGACTTCAACCCGACCATGAATTCTGCCGTCAATGTCGAGACCCTGGAGTGGATGAAAACCTGGGCGGACCGGTACGGCTACTCGAACATTCAGGCGCTCCAGTCGACCTTCGGCTCCGGCAACCAGGACGGGTTCATGACCGGCAAGGTGGCAATGATCGTCGACATCCAAGGCTACACCTCGATCCTCAACTTCTTCAACGCGCAGTTCAGGATCGAGGAAGATGGCGAGAACCTCGGCTACGGCGTGGCGCCGATCACGCCGGCCCCCGGCCACGACCCGGCTGCCCTCTCCGGCGGGTTCGCGCTCTCGATCCCGCGCGGCGCGGAACAGACCGACGCCTCCTGGGAGTTCATGAAGTACATGGTCTTCGTCGGACAGGCAAGCTGGGCCCGCGATACCTACGGCATGCCGACGATCCAGTCGATGGCCACGGATCCGGTGCTGGCCGCCTCGCCGAACTGGAGCTTCTTCGTGGACGCGATGGATTACGGCCGGGCCAAGGAATACAACCCGTTCTACCCGGCGTTCACCGGCGACCTCCTTCCCCCCGCCACGCTGGCCGCGCTCTCCGGCGAGCAGACGCCGCGGGAGGCGCTCGACGCCGCCCAGCAGGCGGCGGAAGAGGAGATCGAGCGGGTGCGGGGGTAGACCGGGCGATCGCCGCGTGACGCACATTGCCGATGATCGTAGGGGAACCGGGCGGGAGGGCAAACAGGCCCTCCCCTACGAATTCCGGCAGGCCGAGCAACCGCTTTTTGCGCCGCGCGTTGGAGAGGAGGGCGCCCGTTGGTCCAGGCAACCGAACCGGCACGGGTCACGGAACATCCTAAACCGCTGCTGACCCCGAAGCGGCAGGAAGCCCTCACCGGCTATCTCTTCGCGCTGCCGTTCGTCGTCGGCTTCATCGGGCTCACGCTGGGACCGATGCTCTTCTCCCTCTACGCCAGCTTTTCCGACTACAACGTGACCAGCGCGCCGCGGTGGATCGGGCTCGAGAACTACGATTACATCTTGACCCAGGACGACCGCTTCCGAACCTCGCTCGGCAACACCGTCTACTACGTGCTGCTCAAGACCCCGCTGATCATCGTCATCTCGCTCCTGCTCGCGCTGCTGATGCGGGTCGAAGTACCGGGCCGGCGCGTCTTCCGCACGATCTACTACCTGCCGACGATCCTGACCGGCGTCTCGTCGATCTTCCTCTTCATCTGGGTCTTGAGTCCCACCGGCCTCCTCAACAATGGGCTGGATTCCGTCGGCATCCGGGGACCGAACTGGTTCTTCGACCCGGACTGGACCAAACCGGGCCTGGTCGTGATGGCGCTGTGGACGATCGGCACGCCGCTGCTGATCATGCTGGCCGGTCTGAACGGCATCCCGCGTGACCTCTACGAGGCGGCCAGCATCGACGGCGCCGGGCCGTGGAGCAAGTTCTGGCGGATCACGATCCCGATGCTCTCGCCCACGCTCTTCTTCCTCGTCGTCACCAACATCATCTTCGCGTTCCAGGTCTTCAACAGCGCCTATGTAATCAGCACGACGATCAGCCCGACGCGGGCGCCGGGAGATCCCGCCCAGTCGCTGCTCTTCTACGAGGTCTACCTCTACCTGCGCGCCTTCCGTGACCTGCAGATGGGATTCGCCTCGGCGCTGGCCTGGATTCTCTTCTTCATCATCATGGTCGTGACCGGCATCCAGCTCTGGCTCAGCAAGCGGTGGGTCTACTACGAAAGCTGATTCTTGCTGAAGTCGTGTGGGCGCGGAGCCAATCTGGTAGTGGCAGTCCCGAGCTTGCGAGGGATCATCTCTGCCTTTCACGGGCCAGGGCAGAGATGATCCCTCGCAAGCTCGGGACTGCCACTACCAGATTGGCTCCGCGCCCACACGACTTCAGCAAGAATCAGCTTTCGTAGTAGACCCACCGC
>JACCYX010000264.1 GCA_013696265.1 Chloroflexia bacterium | reverse complement strand
CCATGTGGGGAGGGCGTACCAGTCTATCGACCCAATGTCCCTCACTGACCTGGACGATGATGGCGCGCTCAGGTTCGACTACGACTGGCCGCAATTGGCGATCTCGGCGGACGGCTCGACGTTCGTCACGATCAATCCGTCCCAGGGTCTGCTCGACCACCGGATCACCGTACGCGACGGAATTGGGGGCGCGGTGCGCCAGACGATTGCCCCGGACGACGCTGTCTACAACCCCCGGCTCAGCACCGATGGCTCACGGCTGGTCGCGGAACCGAGCGTGGACTGCGGACCGATCGGCT
Source organism: Chloroflexia bacterium (assembly GCA_013696265.1). Taxonomy (GTDB): domain Bacteria; phylum Chloroflexota; class Chloroflexia; order Thermomicrobiales; family UBA6265; genus JACCYX01. Next base: position 2,636 of record JACCYX010000264.1, on the reverse strand, counting down.
GCGGCGAGCGCACCTGGTACACCTGGGACACGCGCACCGGCGAGCTGTTGGCGGCGACGCGCGCCGATCTGGGCGCCCCGGTCTGGCCCGACCTGGTGGATCCGGGTGGCCGGCGTCTCTACTACCCATTCCATCAACAACCATCGGTATTGACATCGACCTCGACACCGGAACCAGGCGAACCCAGCGCGGTGGGCCCGTGGCCGCTGCAGATTGCGAGTTACGACCTGACAACGGGCCAGGAGACCGCGCGCGCCACCGTGCCGGGCGTCTCCGCCGGATCGTGGCAGGCGGAACCGATCGACGTAATGTACGTGGGCCAGATGGAGTTGCCCGCCGTCGCGTTGTCTCCCGATGGATCGCGTCTCGCCGTCGTTGATGCCGCCCTCGAAACACTGACCTTGCTCGACGCCGGGACCTTGGCCGTGCTGGAAACCCACGCCGTCCACCGCCCTGAAGGACTGACGGACCGCCTGCTCGGCTGGCTCGGCCTTGGCCCGCAATCGGCCCGGGCCAAGGCGTCGGAGGGGCGTGCGCTCGGAGCCACCTGGTCGATTGACGGGCAATTCCTCTACCTGACCGGTCACGAAACCGAGGTCGGGGAGACGATCGATGACATCACCGGTCATGGCCTGGGCATCAGCAAGATCGAGGTAGCGACTGGCGAGATAACGGCGGTTGCCCTTGAAGGTCACGATGCGAACGTCATCATTCCCGCTCCAGACGGGCAATCCCTCTACATCCTGATGCCCGAAACCCCGTGGTGGGAGAACGGCGGCGGTTCGGCATACGTGTTGCGCCGGCTCGACGCGGACTCCCTTGAAACCATGGCCGAGCGCCGGCTCGACGCCTGGCACCAGATCATGCTCGTGCCGCTCAGCGACACATAGACCCGATTATTCATGAACGATGCCGGCAAGCCCGCCGGTTCAGGTAGGGGAGGACCTTGCGTCCTCCCGCGTTGCCGGTGGTGATGCCGGTCTGGCGCCGCAAGAGTGGCGAACGATGAGTTCGGCGTCGAAGACGCGTTAACGCATGGCCTCCGGCTCGCCCCGGATCATCGCGATCGCCATCTCGCCGCAGGCCCGGCCCATGGCGTGCGCCGGCACCCGCATCGTCGTCAGCGGCGGCGCCGCGAACCGGGCGGTTGGGATGTCGTCGTAACCAACCACGGCGATATCGCCGGGAATGCAGTACCCCGCCTCCCGAATCGCGGCCATCGCCCCGATCGCGATCGTGTCGTTGCCGGCCACCAGCGCGGTGGGCGGCTGACCGGCCGCCAGTATCCGCCGCATCGCCTCGTACCCGCTGGCGGCGCTGAAATCGCCACCCATCACCAGGCCCGGAAGATACAGGATGTCCGCCCGCTCCAGCGCCCGCGCGAATACGCGCAGGCGCAGTTCCTCGCCTAAATCCCCCAGCGGCGCGTAGTGGATGAACGCGAGCCGGCGATGCCCCAGGCCGATGAGGTGGGCGGTCGACCTGGCTATCCCGTCTTCGTCGGCGCTGGACACCATCCGGGATTCCGGGCTGGGATGGTGCCCCACCAGCACGACCGGGTAGCCCGACTCGATGAGCGCGGTCAGCCCGGGGTCTTCCTCGTAGACGCCCAGGACGACCAGCCCGTCGATCTGCTTGGCCCGCACCATCTGCACGTACGTTTCGGGCGGAGAGGACGAGGACGCGGTTTCGACCAGCAGGCGATAGCCGCGCTCGAGACAGACCTCCATCAAGCTGTGAAGCAACTGGTGCAGGAAGGCATCGACCGGAAGCATTTTCAATGGGCGAACCAGCAGGCCGAGCGTGCCCGACTTTCCGCCCGCCAGCGCCCGCGCCGCCGCGTGGGGAACGTAGCCGAGTTCCGCCGCGGCCCGGCGTACCCGTTGCCGCGTGTCGTCGCTGATGTTGGCGTGCCGCACATCGTTGAGCACGAACGAGACAGTCGTCCGGGAGACGCCGGCCTGCTCGGCGACATCCCGGCTGGTCGAGCGCTTTCGAGAATTCACCATAACGTGTCTCCCGGAACCCAGGCTGGTGACGAAAACGGCCCACGTCGCGCGGCGGTCGATGTTGAGCGGCTGGCGCCGCCGCGAAACGCTGGCGGCCTGGCTCTTCATCCTGCCCGCCCTGATCGGCTTCATCGTCTTCTTCGCAGTGCCGGCCGTACGCGGGATCTACATCAGCTTCACCGACTGGGACCTGCTCACCGCGCCGGAACAGGTGGGATTCGAAAACTACCGCGAACTGTGGGAAGACGACGACTTCCACCACGCGATCCGGGTCACGTCCTTCTACGTACTCTGGAACATTCCGCTCCAAACGTTTCTCGCCCTGGGCATCGCCATCATCTTCGATCGCTTCGTGCGTGGGTCAGGCATCCGCAGACTGCTCCTGCTCCCGTGGCTCATGCCCAACGTGGTGATCGCCCTGCTCTTCCTCTGGCTCCTCGATCCGGGGATCGGGATCGTCAACGTCGTCCTCGACCTGGTCGGGTTGCCGGAGCAAAGCTTCTTCGGGTCGGTCGACCAGGCGCTGCCGACCATCGCCGGGGTCAACATCTGGCGGTACACGGGGTACACCGCGCTCCTCTTCCTCGCCGGCATCCAACGCATTCCAAAGGACCTGTACGAAGCCGG
>JACCYX010000249.1 GCA_013696265.1 Chloroflexia bacterium | reverse complement strand
AATGACAAAATGGTGACCGGAATGACAACGGGTTGAGCTCGACCTGGCGGCGTGCGGCACCCTGTCACTCGAACACGACCTCCGGGTGGCTGGCGAAGCGATCACGCATCACGGCGATCGCCTCGTCATGGCGGTCGACCAGGATGAATTTGCGGCCGAGTTCCAGCGCCGCCGCGCCGGTGGTCCCGCTGCCAGCGAAGAAATCGAGCACGAGATCGCCTGGGTTCGAGGAGGCGACGACGATCCGGCGCAGGATGCCGAGCGGCTTCTGCGTCGGGTAGCCGGTCTTTTCCCGGCCCGTGGGGCTGACGATCGTGTGCCACCAGACATCGGTCGGAAACTTGCCGCGGGCCGCCTTCTCCGGTCCGACCAGGCCGGGCGCCATGTAGGGCTCGCGGTCGACCTCGGCGGCGTTGAACGTGTAATGGTCCGGGTCCTTCGCGTAGAAGAAGATCGTATCGTGCTTGGCGGGCCAGCGTTTGGTGGTTCGGGCGCCGTAGTCGTAGGCCCAGATGATCTCGTTGATGAAACTGGCGCGGCCGAAAATGCGGTCGAGCAGCACCTTGCAATAGTGCGCCTCCCGGTAGTCGATGTGGAAATAGAGCGCGCCCGTTGGCGCCAGCACACGGAACGCCTCGACGAGGCGCGGCTCGACGAAGCCCAGGAAGTCATCGTGCGTGTCGGCATAGGAGCGCGAGCCGAGCACTTCGGTATCGTACGTCCGCCCCGAGAAGCCGATCCGCGTGCCAGTTTGCGACACGGTGGTCTTCACCCGCTGGCGCGTTTGGCGGCGTCCGGTGTTGAATGGAGGGTCGATGTAGATAAGATCGACGGTTCCACCGGGGATGGTCGCCAGAACCTCCAGGTTGTCGCCGTGAATGACCCGCGACTGCCCGGTCACGAGGTCGCGAACCCGGCGATCAGGTCGTAGGCGAAGCGGGCGCCGAACCGGACATCGTCGACGTGGATCCGTTCGTTGTGGCCGTGGACGGTGCCTTCGTAGGCGCCGTCGCGATCGACTGGCAGCATCGGGTAAAAGCCGTAGACCTTGATGTCCGGGAACCAGGCGGCATCGGTGCGGCCGCCGATCAGGTTGGGGACGATATGGGCTTCCGGGACGAGGTTCGTGAGCGTGCCCTTGATCGCGTCGAAGAAGGGCGAGTGCGGATCGGAGGCGACCCCGGCGTTGCGGTTGACCAGCTCCACTTCGCCGATCCCGCCGATCACGTCGGAAACCAGCTGGCGCCACTCCTCGGGCGTCGTGCCGGGCACGAGCCGGCAATCGATGCCCAGGGTAACCTCGGACGGGATGACGTTGATGCGCTGGCCCGCCGTCAGCATCGTCGGTACGGCGGTGTGGTGGGTGATCGCGTAGAGCCGGGTCCGATCGCGATCCGAGAGCGGGAGGTCGGCGAAGTCGTCCCAGACCGGCGATTCGAGCGCGAGGATGCGCCGGATCTCGGCCTGGTCGTTGCCGCCGAGCACCGCGCCGATCCCTTCCAGCATCGCCCTCACCGGCTTCGTGATCGTCAGGTCCGGTTCCCATTCCCGCAACCGTTCGAGCGCGATGCCCAGCTTCTCCATCGCCGTTTCCGGGATCGGGGTCGAGGCGTGACCGGGTTTGCCCCGGAAGGTGACGTTCAGGATCGACTGACCCTTTTCACCGGTGCCGCAGGTGTAGAAGCGGGCGCCGCCCATTTCGACCTGGCTACCGCCCCCTTCGTTGAGCGCGAACTCGGCGTCGATCAGGCCGCGGTGATGTTCGTAGACCCAACCCGCGCCGAGCGTGCCGGAGACTTCCTCGTCGGCGAAGGCGGCGAAGATCACATCCCGCGTCAGCGGCAGGTTGGCCCGCTTGAGGGCGAGAAAGGCCGCCAGTTGCCCGGCCACCTGGTTCTTCATGTCAAGCGTGCCGCGGCCCCACATGAAGTCCTCGATGATTTCGCCGCCGAACGGGTCGTGATCCCACTTGTCGCGCTCGACGGCGACCACGTCGGTGTGCCCCATGAGCATTACCGGCCGCCCGGTTGGGTTCTCCGCCCGCAGCCAGGCGACGAGGTTGGCGCGGGTTGGTTCGGACTCGACGACGGTCGATTCGATGCCCTCGGCGGCGAGCAAGGCCGCGATGTAGCCGGTGGCTTGCCGCTCGTTGCCGGGCGGCGAGGTGGTGTCGAGCCGGACGAGCGCCTGGAGGTACTCGACGGCGGCATCGCCGATCGTTTGGGCGAGGGGTTCATGGGAGCGGTAATCGGTCATTGCGTGTCGTTCCCCGCATGGACGGGCGGAGACAAGCTCCGCAACCGTACAAATATGCACTGTGCGGTCAGGAGGTCGCGAAGGTGGCGATCAGGTCGTGGATGAAGCGCGTGGCGTAGGCAAGGTCGTCGACGTGGATCCGTTCGTTGTGGCCGTGCACCAGCGGCTCGTAGACCGCCAGCCGGTCGCTCGGCGGGAATGGGAAGAAGCCGTAGACCTTCACGCCCGGTATCAGCGGGGCGTCGGTGCCGCCGGAACTCATCGT
>JACCYX010000234.1 GCA_013696265.1 Chloroflexia bacterium | reverse complement strand
CCTCATCCACCGTCACGCCGCTCTCGCAGCCTTGCCTCATCGCGTGTAGGGTGGCGCGGGTCGCGGAATGGAATCGCGTTGCCAGCGATGGGTGAGGTAGGAGATTCGAGGAACGGTCCAGGGCATGGTCGCCGGTGAGGATCGTGGCGTCGTCGAAGAAGACCCGGCTTTCGGGCAAATCGAGGATCACCTGCTTCAGGAACCGGCTGAACACTACCCCAACGACCGCGTCCGACTCGATGTCGCGCAAGGCGGCCAGCACGTCGTTGACCGGGTCGACGTAGTTGGGCCGCTCGCGTCCATAGAAGAGGATCGACAGTTCGTCGAGGTCGGCGTCGTAGAACGCCTCGATTCGGTGACGATCGAGGTTTTCCAGGGACGGGAGGTCAAGGTGATGGTGGGGGCTCATGGTGTCGGCCATGTGCGTGCCTCCGAAGCCTTTTGTCGTGAGGGGATAGGCTATGATGACTGTCCCGTTGATAACATCATCATATCGCCCATACGGCTGGATGCCTCGACATTGCTGACATATAACCTGGATTGCCTGTATCATGAGTCGGCAGTGTCAGGAGTGATACATGGTTACCGGGAACGTGATGGACGCGATCGAGCCGGAGGTCCTTGGCGAACGGCTGGCCAATGCCAGGCGCGCTCGGCGCTTCACCCAGGCGGAGGTGGCGGAGCAGCTCGGCATCGCCCGGACGACGCTGACGGCCATCGAAAAGGGGCAACGGCGCCCGCGGAACCTGGAGCTCGTCCAACTGGCCGGGCTCTACGGTCGCCAGGTGGAAGATTTGGTCCACAAGGACGAGCCGCAATCGTCCCCCAGCTTTGCCGTCCAGTTCCGTCGCGCTCGCCAGCTTCATGGCGACCGTGCCCTCCTGGACGTCGACAAGTTCGAGCGGCTGTGCCGTTGGTATGCCGAACTTGAGCGCAATCTGGGCTCGCCATTGCCGGTGCGAAACACGCCAGACTACGATGTTTCCAATACGCCGCCGGAACGGGCAGCGGAGGAAATCGCCTACGCCGAGCGGCTCCGGCTGGGTCTCGGCGACGGTCCGTTGGGCGATCTTTGGGATGTGCTGGAGAGCGAGTATGGCCTGCGCGTCTTCTGTTTCGCCATGGCGGAGAGCCGGATATCCGGCATGTTCGTGTTCATCCCGGACCTCGGCGGCTGCCTGGCGATCAACGCCAATCATCCGCTCGAGCGGCAGCGCTGGACGGGGTGCCATGAGCTTGGCCACTTCCTCACGGAACGGCGGCGCCCGGAGATCGCGATTGACGTCCACAAGCATCGTGGAGGTCGGTCGGAGCTCTTCGCGGATGCCTTTGCGCGCCACTTCCTGATGCCCACGGGAGGGCTCGTCAGGCGGTTCGAGAGTATCCGAAGATCGAAGTCCGACCCGGTTACGCCCGCCGACGTGGTGGTGCTCAGCCATATGTATGGGGTGTCGTTCCAGGCGCTGACGTGGAGGCTGGAAGAGCTGAAGCTGCTCAAGGCCGGAACCTGGGACCAGTTGCGGGAAGTGGGCTTCAAGCCCGCCCTGGCGAAGAAGGCGCTTGGACTCGAAGCCAGGGAGCAGCGGGATGTTCTTCCCACCCGATACACGACGCTGGCCGTCCAGGCATTCGAACTCGGCAAGCTCTCCGAAGGACAACTGGCGAGACGATTGATGCGTTCCCGGGTCGAGGTCCGGGACCTGGTGGCGGAAGTGAAGGAAGGCCTCGTTTCCGATGCCGGAAATGAGTGGATGGCCATCGCGCTCGATCTTGGCCAGCCACTTACCGCCCGGCAATAGCTCGATGCCTCACGACGCGCGGGAGTTTCCTGGACCGTTCATTCTCGATGCGTGTTCCGTCATTTGCCTCGAAGCCGCTGGCATCTTGCGGCGTGTGCTCGCTATCCTCCCTGGCGATTGCCTGATCGCAAGCTCCGTCGTTGCTGAAGCGCAATGGGTGTACTCGTGGCCTGCCGAAGACGGATCTCGACATCACGTCGCCATCGATCTGCAGGCGCATGTGTCGGATGGGCTATTGAAGGTCGTCACGCCCCAGACGGAAGCCGAGGCGGAACGCTTCGTTCAACTCGCGGGTCCAGTGATGGATGACGGCGAGGCGATGTCAACGGCGATTGCGTTGCATCGTGGCGCAACGTTGGTCACCGACGAGCGCATTGCCACCAATTATTGTCGGAGCGAAGGTATCGCGTGTCTTTCGAGCCTGGATATGGTGCAAGCCTGGGCTCTGCACGACCAGGCATCTGATGACGAAATCGTTCGGGCGTTGACCGGCATCGCGCAACGCGCACGGTACCGACCACCACGAAGCCACGCATTGTTCGAATGGTGGACTCGCTACGTCGACGGATGAACTGGTTTGCCCCCGGTTCCCGTCCTGACTGTCGGTCTCTATCGTCGTCCGATGTTGGCTGGGCGCTTCCCTCGCCGACCGCCTCTCCCGACCGGCAGCGAGGGATCTCGGCCCGCGTGCCGGCCCGGTGGGGGACGGCGCCTGACCGCGCCATTAGAACCAGTTGATGAGCAGGTTGAGCAGGATCGTGAGCACGACCGAGGCGAGCAGGGAGATGAGCAGGCAGCCGGGGGAGCAGCCAATGACCTGGACCCGGCCGCCGCCGATGCTCCGTGGTGCGAAGAGTGACCGCATCTGGCCTCCGTGTTCCTGAACGCTCGCCAGGCGCCGAACGCGATCATGCATCGGTATCCCGGCCCGCTGACGGCAAGTGTGGCACGGATTCATTCGACTTCGGGAAGTCGTCACCCCCTCCAGGGGCCATTCCGGAACGGCCCGGCCCGATGCGCCGCCGGGCTGTTCCAGGGCCGCAATTCCGCATGTGATACCCGCCGGACGGCGGAGCCTTGATGGGTGATTGACAGGTACCGCCTGGCCTGTCACGGTGAAGGTGTTGGAACACGAATCGCGACACTCAGGGGGAGATCGGATGGATCAGGAACAGGCGCCCGGATGTCCGGGCGACGATCGTTCGCGGCGGACGGAGATCAACCGGCGGGTGCTGCTGCAAACAGCCCTGGCTGGCGCGGCGGCGGTCGCGATCGCCCCGCACGCAATCGCCCAGGGTGACGGGAGTGGTGGCGGCG
>JACCYX010000202.1 GCA_013696265.1 Chloroflexia bacterium | reverse complement strand
CTGGTTGGAGGCCGTGCTGGCGACCGCCGCGAGCCCGAGGTAGGCAAGCGGGAACCGCTCGCCAATGTAGGCGTCGGCCCAAACGATCGTGGCGAGGCCGAGGAACTGATCACCGGTGATCACCATGTGCGTATTCGACGTGGAACTCATGACCGCGATCGATCAGTTCGACGTTGTCGATCAGGCGGACGCCGCCGATCGTGGCGGCGACGATCGCGCGGGAACCAGGCACGACGGCCTCAACCGGGTCGAGCGTGACCGGTTCGACGACCTGGAGATAGTCAAGTTCGAATTGCGCGGCGCGCCTGACCAGCACCGCGCCGAGGATCGCCAGCTTCAGAGCGGACCGCTCGCCTGCGCCAGCCGCCTCCCGCATTGCGCCCAACGCCTCGTAGAGGACCGGCGCGGCCGCCCGTGCCTCCGATCCCAGGCGCGCGTTCCGGGAACTCATCGCCAGGCCGTCCGGCTCGCGCACCGTGGGACAGGTCACGATCTCACCCGGCAACGCGAGATCGCGGTGCATCCTCCGGATCATCGCCAGTTGCTGGAAATCCTTTTCCCCGAAGTACGACCGGTCCGGCCGTACCTGATTGAGCAGGATGCTGACGACCGTGGCCACGCCGTCGAAATGCCCCGGCCGCGACTCCCCCTCCCAGAGGTCGGTGACGTGGGCGACGTGGACGCCGGTGGCGAAGCCGGGGGGATAGATCGTCTCGACCGCGGGTGCGTAGATCAGGTCCGCCCCGGCCGACGCGGCCAGTTCGGTGTCCGTTTCGAGCGTTCGGGGGTAGCGTTCGAGGTCCGCCGGGTCGTTGAATTGAGCCGGGTTGACGAAGACGCTGACCAGGACGAGGCCATTTTCGTCAGCCGCCCGCCGGATCAGGGAGAGGTGCCCCTCGTGCAGGGCGCCCATCGTCGGGACCAGCCCGACCGGTTGGCCGGGCGTCCGATGCCCGGCCAGTTCCAGGGGCGTGCGGACCACGGTCGTCACAACGGGTCGTGCTCCAGGCTGTCGCGGAGTTCGGCCAGCACCGAAGATTTCATCTTGTAGGTGTGCTCCGGTTGGGGATAGGCGCCCCCGCGCACGTCGCTGGCGAAGGCGGCGAACCCCTCCCGGATGTCGGTGGCGAGGGTGGCGTACCGTTTGACGAAGCGGGCGGCGTGCCGGTCTTCGATGCCGAGCAAGTCGTGCATCACCAGCACCTGGCCGTCGCAATCCGCCCCGGCGCCGATCCCGATCACCGGAATCGTGACGCGCCCGGCAATCAGCTTCGTCAGGGCCGAGGGCACGACTTCGATCACGAGCATGTAGGCCCCCGCGTGCTCGACGGCGATGGCGTCGTCGAGCAGGGCGCGGGCGGTCACGAACTCCTGGCCCTGGACCTTGAACCCGCCGAGCAGCCCGGCGGTCTGCGGCGTCAACCCGATGTGCCCGACCACGGGAATCCCGGCCCGCGCGATCGCCGCGACCCGGCTGGCGAGCGCGATTCCGCCTTCGAGCTTGACGGCGTCGGTCCCGCCTTCCTTCAGCAGGCGGCCGGCGTTGGCGACAGCCTGCTCATCGCTGACCTGGTAGGTCATGAATGGCAAATCAGCGACGATGTGCGCGGCGGGCGCGCCCCGGCGCACCGCCTTGGTGTGGTGGAGGATGTCGTCGAGCGTGACCGGCACCGTGCTGTCGTAGCCGAGCAGGGTTGTTCCCACCGAGTCGCCGACGAGGATGATATCGACACCCGCCTCGACCGCGAACCGGGCACTGGGCGCGTCGTAGGCCGTCACCATCACCAATGGCGGCTGACCGTTGCGGGCCTTGTACCGTCGCAACTCGGGTATGGTCCGGGACATTCCGGTGCCTGGGGATGTCATGTCTCGCGACTCTCGTCTCAGGCGATCGCGCCGGTATCGAGGTCGCCGTCACCGCCAGGGTCCGCCTGGTACCGCCCCTCCCGGGCCCGGACGAGGGCGGTCATGAGCTGGTTCGCCGGCACCTTGATCGCGTGGCGACGGGCTTCGGAGACGACCGCGCCGTTGATCGCGTCGATTTCGGTGGGAGTTCCGGTTTCGACATCGACGAGCATCGAGGATCGATTGTCGCCAGTGGCGCGGGCGACATCGTCGATCGCCGCCAGCACTTCCTTGAGATCGATCTTGACCCCGGTGGCCTTGCCGACGGCAACCACCTCGCGGGCGACAGCTTCCGCCGCCGCGCGGAGGCCGGGATCGGTGCTGATCACCGAGTTCTCGACACCGGCCAGGGCGGTCAGCGGATTGATCGCCGCGTTGACCGCCAGCTTGCGCCAGACCCAGCGGTGAATATCATCGACGGCCACCGTCTGGAGGCCGGAGGAGGTCATTGCGTTGGCGATATCGCGCAACTGGGTGTTGACCGGGTTGGTACGCCGCCCGAGGGCGGTGATACCCGACCCGGTGTGGACGATGACGCCCGGTTCGGTGCGCATCGCGCCCTGGGTCGTGACGCCCAGGTAGACGTGGGGCCGGACTCCATCCCGGAGCAGCGCCGAGCGGAGCGCCGAGGCGTTGCCGAGGCCGTTCTGCAGGGTGATGACCACCGTGTCGCGGGTGAGGTAGGGACGCAAGGGCGCGGCGGCCTCGGCCGAGGCCCAAGCCTTGACCAGCACCACCACCACATCGCAGCCCTCGACATCGGCCGCCTCCGTCGTGGCGGACACGGGAATCGCCCGGCTGGCACCGCTGCGTTCGACGATCGTCAACCCGTTGCCCCGGATGGCATCGAGGTGAGCGGACGGGCGACCGTAGAGGACCACCCCGTCAACGGCGGAATCCGGATGGATGCCAGGCTTGCCCACGGCCGCGGCGAGGCGGCCCGCCACCAGCGAGCCCATGGCCCCGGCGCCAACGATTGCGATCCGCACGTTCCTGATCCTCGCTCATGGGTGCGGCCGAAACGGGCAATTCGCTCGCGATCATCGTCGCCCGTCCGACCGTTCTCGCGCTGTCTGGCGCTATTGTCGCACGGCGAGACGCTCCGGCACATTGAGCGGCGGGCGGGGTGGCAGTCCGTCCAACTCCCCTCCCGCCGCCTCCAGCAGGCGCCGGGCGACCGCGCCGCCGTTGGCGCGGGAGACGTGAATCCCGGCCAGCCGGAGCAGGGTCGCCGCGGTCAGGAACCGGAATAACGCCGTGTCAAGGTCGGGATCCAGTTCCCGGTACGCGGCCACGAACGCCTCCTCGGCCCGAGCCAGGTTGGGGGCGCTTTCGGGCTGCTGGAAGCCGAGCAGCCGGAGGTGGGCCGCGAAATTCGCGACGTCGATCGCAGGGTCGGACATCGCGGCATCGTCCAGGTCGAGCACGGCCAGGCCGTTGCCGTCGATAAGCATCTGGTCGTGATAGAAATCGCGGTGAATCGGGCGCAGGCGCCACGGAAACCCGGTCTCCGCCTGGGCATGGACCCGATCGTGGATCGAATGAGCGAGATTGCCAAGGTCGGGTGCGTGCTCGACCACGGCCTGGGTACGCATCGTCAGCGGCGCGAGTTCTCGCGGGAGGTCGTGCTTGCGCCTCAGGTTCAGCCCGGAATCATGGAACCGGTGGAGGACCACGGCGATCCGGGCCGCGAGATTCGCGTCGCCGCCGCACAAGGCGCGCTCCACCGCTTCCCCGGACACCGCGCGCTGGATCAGCAGCTTGAGGTCCGCCAGGTAGGCGACCGGCTCGGGCAAGGCAACATCGGGACCGAAGGCCCGGGCGGCGCAGATCCGCTGGGCGATCCGGTACACCTTCGGCCCACGATCCGACGCGAAGGTCTTTCCATAGAGATGCTCGCCGCTGTCGAGTTCGTAGCAGGCGATCGCGCGGCGCCCCGGCTTGTGCCGAACCAAATGGGCGGCGATGACCGTCACGTCACCGCGCAGGCAGGCGAGCCGCCGTGAGATCGTGGCGGGATCCTGCACCTGGGCCAATTGTGGCAACAGGGGATCGACGATCGACAGGGCATTCTCCGGGGCGCGCGCCGATTGGCCGTGCTGGAGGACGCCTTCGGCGAGCGTGAGGATCCGTTCGATGCCCGCCGGCCAGTCCTCTTCCAGGCGGCGGAAGGGACCCGGTGCAAGCCTCACCAGAGCGGCTGCTTCGAAGGTGGAAAGTTCGGCCGCCAACTCCGGTTGCCGGGCGAGCACCGCTTCCCGGAACGCCGCCCGGGCCGCGGCCACGTCGTTACCCCGGGCATGCCCCGACGCGAGATGCGCCAGCATGTTTCCGGGATCGATCGCCGGGTGCGCGAGGCGCAGTTCGTCGAGGTCGATGAGCGTCAGGTTATCGCCAGAGACGATTGCCTGATCATCGTAGAAATCTCCGTGGCCAGTCCGCAACAGATCGTCGACACCGGACAACCGCCTGGCGATTTCCCGTCCCACCCGATCGAACCGTGACGCCAGGCGCGGCTCGACCGTGCCCAACAGCCGCGTGGATTCCGCGGTCGCCGCGATTTCATCGGCCAGGCGATGGGTCGTCAGGCCCCGCGGTTCAACCGACTGGAGCCGGTGCAGGGCGGCGGCCAGCGGCTCCATCCAGGCGTCGTAGCCGGGACTACCGCGGAGCAGGGCCAATTGCGTCCCTTCGACCTCGGCGTGGGCCACGAACTGCCGGTCCGGCAAATTGACCACAATCGGCGGCGTGGCCACCCCGGCCTCGATCAGGGCGGCGGTGTGGACCGCCAGCCGCTCCCCCCGGTCATCCTCGTAGAGTTTCCCGTACACCCGCGCGAACGGCCCGTGGCTCAGGTCGTAGCGAAAGAGCGCCTTGCGTTCCGGCTTGTAGCGAATCAACTCCGGCTGGCCGAGGACGTCGATCGACCGGTCGGCTAACGCGCGGCCAATCTTGCCCGACATCCAGACGGGATCCGAAATCCGCGCCAGGAACTGGAGATCGTAATCGACCGGGTACAGCTGGAGCAGCCCGTTGAGTTCGGGAATGAAGGCCGCCCGCCGTTCCGGAAAATCGGGGTACGCCTCCCGCGCGCGCTCCTGAAGCCGGGTGATCCGCGAGCTGTCAGCCCGGCGCCGGGCCCGGTCGTCGACAAACAGTTTGATATGGGCAACCACGCTCACGTCCCGGTCCCGCGCGTCGCGGAACGTCAGGTCGAGCTGGACCAGGCAACTCGTGATCGGCTTGTAGCGGATGTAACGGGGGCGACAGCCAACGAGCGCAAATCCGTCGCCGGCATCGAGATGCCCGGCCAGCAGGCGGACCATCTCCGCTTCATTGAAAACCGTGGCGAGCCCCGGCAGGTTCCGGTCGGCGGGCGGCATCGGGATCATGACGACGCCCTCGCCAGCGAGATGACCGTGCCGGTCTCGGTCACGCGGGTGCCAGCGCCTTGGGGCGACTGGAGATCGAACAAGCCCTGGTAGCGGCCGCCGCGCGCCATCAGGTCGTCATGCGTGCCCTGATCGACGATGCGGCCATCTTCCAGCACCACGATCAGGTCGGCGCGGCGAATCGTTTCGAGGTGGTGGGCGATGACGACCGCCGTGCGGCCCACCAGCAACCGATCCAGGGCCTTGATCACCGCCCCTTCCGATTCCGCGTCGAGCCCGGTGGTCGGCTCGTCGAGCACCACGATCGGCGCGTCCTTGACCAGCGCGCGGGCGATCGCCAGGCGTTGGCGCTGGCCACCGGAGAGGGAAACGCCCCGCTCGCTGACAACCGTGTCGTACCCCTTCGGCAGGCGCATGATGTGGTCGTGGATCTGGGCGTCCTGGGCCGCCGCCACGACTTCCTCGTCCGTGGCGTCCGTCTTGCCGTAGACGATGTTGTCCCGGATCGTGCCGCCGAACAGCGCGCCATCCTGCGGCACCACGCTGACGTTCTCGCGCAGCGACTTGATGGTGTAGTCGCGAACATCGCGGCCATCGACCGTGACGGCGCCGCTGGTGGCGTCGTAGAGGCGCGGTAGCAGCGAAACCAGCGTCGATTTGCCGGCCCCGGACTGGCCGATCACGGCGACTGTCTGGCCGGGCTCGATCGTCAGGTCGATGTCGCGGAGGGTCGCCTCGCCGTCCGCGTAGGTGAAGGTGACGTGGTCGAACCGGATCGCGCCGCGCAGGCGCCCGGCCTCGCGCCGGCCGTCCCGGATTTCCGGCTCCTGGTCGAGGACCTCGGTAATCCGGTCCACGCAACTGGATGCCTTGCTGGCCCGCTCGGCCACCCGCGAGAGCCGCCGCATCGGCCGGTAGAAACTCTGCATGTAGGTGATGAAGACGAGCAGTTCGCCGGGGGTCAGGCGACCGTCGATCACTTGGGTCGCGCCCACCCAGAGCGTGAGTCCCATCCCGATCGCGACCGCGATCTCGACGCCCTGGTTGAGTTGCCCTTCGAGCCGGGTCGCTTTCATCCCGGTCTTCAGGCTGCGCTTGTTGAGCTTGCGGAGCCGTTCCTCTTCCTCGTCCTCCTGGGTGAACATCTGCACGAGGTGCATGTTCGACAGCGTTTCGTGGAGCCGCGACGCCAGTTCACCCTCGCGCCGGCGCTGCTTGCGGGCGGCGGTGCGGATCCGGCTCGAATAGAAGACGAGCAGGATGAGGATCGAGGGGGTGGTCACGATCGCGAGGAGCGCGAGTTGCCAGTTCATGATGAACATGACGGTCACGAACCCGATCAGGATGATCGACTCACTCAACAGCGAAAGCAGGGTGGCCGCCAGCAACTGGCGCAGGTTGTTGATGTCGCCGGTGAACCGCATCAGGAGATCGCCCGTGCTGCTGCGGTTGTGGAACCGGAGCGAGAGCCGTTGGACATGGGCGAACAATTGCTGGCGGATCTTGATTACCACTTCCTGGCCGACCTGGGTGGTGAGCACGCTCTGGAAGTAGTAGAAGACGCCGCGCATCAGGGCGAACAGCAGCACCGCCGCCACGGCCAGCATGAGGACCCGCATCCGGTCCGTGCCGAGCCAGTCGTTCAGCCACGGAAACGGGGTCACCAGTGGCCGGTTGACGAGCACGTTGTCGAATACGAACTTGAGCGGCCAAGGCTCGGCCAGGCGCATCGCCGTGTAGCCAAGGGCACAGATTATGGCCAGCAGCAAGCGCGGCCAGTGCTTCATGAGATCGCGCCGGAAGCGGACGATCATCTCGAACGAGACTTTCAGCCCCCCGATTTGGCGCTTGATCGAGTTGAACGGTGTCGCCACGCTAGCGGCTCCCCTGGCGCAACGCGCCGCGGCGACGGCGTGCCTGCTCATGCTCGACGAGCTCGGTCACGAGCCGCGCGTTGTGCGCCCAACCGCGATTGGCCCGCGCTTCTTCCCGCGCGGCCCGGCCCAGCGATTCGGCGCGAGCCGGATCGTCGAGGAGATCGGCGAGGCAGTGGGCGAGGGCGTCCACGTCGCCCGGCGGGTAGAGCAAACCCGTCTCGTCGTGCCGGACGCAATCCTCGATCTGGCCGATGCCCGCCGCGACGATCGGCCGGCCGGCCGCCATGTATTCGAACAGCTTGAGCGGCGAAAAATAGAAATCCGGCGTCTCGTCGTAGGGGGCGACCGCGATGTCCATGGCGGCGATATGGGCGGCCATTTCCTCGTGGGCGATCATCCCGGTGAAGGTGGTGAGGGAATCGATCCCTTCTTCGGCCGCGACCTGCGCCAGCCGCCCGCGCTGGGGTCCGTCGCCAACGATGAGCAGGTGCGGCGCGTGGTCCAATCCACGCTCGCGCGCCATCAGGGCGACGGCCCGGATCAGGGTCGCGGTGCCGTGCCAGCCTTTCAAGGTGCCGACGAACCCGATGACTGGCCGATCGCCGAATCCCAACCGGGCCCGGCTGTCGACAGCGGTGCTGGCGGCGTCGGCGAAGCGTTCGATATTGACCCCATTGGGGACGACCGTGACGCGATCGGGGTCGACGCCGGTTTCGACGATCCAGTGCTTGAGCGGCTCGGAGACGGCGATGACCTGGTCGGCCGCGCCGAGCACCCGGCGCTCCACGGCCCGGATCGTCTGGGCCAGGGCACTGCCCCGGTGCCGAGCCTGTTCGCCGCTGAGGGGGGAGTTGACTTCCAGGATGTGAGGAATCGCCAGATCCTTGGCAAGATCGACGCCTGTCGTGCCGAGCAGCGCGTAACGCTCGTAAATGGCGTCGGGCCTGAGGGTATCCATCAGTTCCCGCAGGCGATAGCGCAACGTGGAGGCGTACAGCATCGACCGCACCTCCTTCGCCATCGGCTCACTGGCGTACGGATCGTCCTGGATCGCGCCCACGAGCAGCCGCTCGGGCTTGGCCAGCGGAAATTCGTGAACCGGGATGTCGAATCCGGCGGCGGCCTCGCCACCGGCGCGGCAGGTGACGATTTCGACGTGGTGCCCCTCGGCCACGAGAGCGGAACTTAGTTCGCGAACGTGGATCGAGGCGCCCTTGTTGCCATGGACGGGAATCCCGAAATCCGTGCTCAGGTAAGCGATATTCATCCTCGTCAGCTCACTTTCTCGAACAGGTTCCGGAGCTGGGCGACATTGCGGCGCAGGTCGAACCGCTCTTCCACCAGCGCGCGGCCCGCCTCGGCCATTTCCCTGGCGCGGACCGGTTCCTCCAGCACGCAGGCGATCGCGTGGGAGAGTTCGACCGGATTGTTGGGCGCAACGAGGCGGCCGGTTTCACCATGACGGACGATTTCGGGAATGCCGGTGACCGGGGTGGAGACGACCGGAACGCCAAGCGCCATGGCCTCGATCAGCACGGTCGGCAGACCGTCGCGGTTCCCGTCGGCGCCGATCACGCAGGGCGCGACGAAGACGCTCGCCCGGGGATAGAGCTTGATCAGCTCCTCGCGCGGCATCGGGCCGGTCAGGCGCGCGATGTCCTGGAGGTCCAACTCGTCGATCAGCGCCTTGAGCGCCGCTTCGTCGGAACCAGATCCGACGATGTCGCAGCGGAAATCAATGTCCCGGTCGCGCAAGCGGGCGCAGGCCCGGATCAGGTCGTCGAACCCTTTCTTCTCGATCAGCCGGCCCACGGCGAGGATTAAGGGCACCTTGTCCGGGTGCGTGCCGTTGGGCGCGAACTGGGTCAGGTCGAGCCCGTTGTAGATGCGCTCGATCGGGATCTCGGGCGCCAGCGTCGCGAGGTGCGCCTCGTTGTAGTCGCTCACCGTGACCACGAACGCCGCGAGTTCCATCTTGCGGATCAGCACGTCGTCGGAGACCGTGTCGATGTAGATATCCTTGGCGTGGGCGGTGAAGCTGTAGGTGATCCCGCCGAGGTGATGCAGGTAATGGGCCACCGACGTCGCGCTCGACGCGAAGTGGGCGTGGACATGGGTGATGCCTTCGCGCCGGAGTTGCGGCGCGATGTAGCCGGCCTGCAGGAAACGCTTGACCGCCCCCCACCGCCGCCGCTTGATCACCCGCGCCGCGATCCGCAGGTAGTGCTTCGGATTCCAGCGAAAGACCTCCCAGTGAGGCCGCAGCAGGGTTCGCGCGTCGGCCAGTTGCGTGACCGGGATGTACGTCACCAGCGCCTTGACCTGGAGCACGTCGGCGTGCGTCCGGCCGTCATTCGGGTGCTTCAGCGAGAAGATGCGGACATCGACGCCTCCGCGCTCGAGTTCCAGGATTTCGCTGAGGATGAATGTTTCCGAGAACCGGGGAAACATCTTGAGGATATAGGCAACCCTGGCCCGGGGCGGCGCGGTCGTGGTCATGGGGGCTTCTCTCGTGTGGTGATCGCCGAGCCCGGCGAGGCGGCGATCAGGCGCGGCGCGCGATGAGCGATGGGGCGGAGAGGTGCATGAGCGAGTCAAGCTCGCTCGTGACGTTGGCGAGTCCATCGAGCGTCAGCACGCGGCGCGGCATCGCGGGCGCGGCCAGCAATTCCTGGGTGGAGGTCAGCAATCGTTCCGGCTCCAGGTCGTGCGGGTGAAGCATCTGGACCAGCCCATGACCGCTGAGCACGGTGGCCCGGATGAGTTGCTCCTGACGGGGCATGACACGGGGCACGATGATCGAGGGGCGGTTCAGCGAAAGAATCTCGCAGACCGTATTGTAGCCGCCCATCGAGATCACGGCGTCGGCCGCCCCGATGTAGCTCGGCAGGTCGTCGGTGAAATCCAGGAAGTGGACGTTGCCGCGGCCACCAAGCCGCGTGCGGAAATCGGACTGGTCCGATTCGGAGAGCAGCGGGCCGCCCACGATCAGGCAGTCGAAATCCTTCTGGTCCCGGATCTGGAGATCCCGCAACATCGCGTCGAAGAGCGTCCGCCCGTCGCCGCCGCCGCCGGCGGTGACCACCACCAGCTTGTCGGTCTGCATGTCGAGGCTGGCGTGGATTTCGGCGCGGGACCGCGAGCCCGGCTCGCGGCCGAGATAGCCCACGAAGCGGGTCTTCTCGGCCGCCGTGGCCGAGAGGCCGTATTCGTGGACGACATCGTAGAAGTTGCGGTTGCCGTAGACGAAGATTAGGTCGTAGAGGTCATCGAAGAGCTCGTAGACGCCTTCGCGCTCCCAGCAGCGGCGGACGGTTTCAGCGTCGTCCATGATGTCCCGCAGGCCCACGATCAGCTTCGTGTCGGGGAACGATGCCTTGAGGTGGCGGAGGGTGGCGATGGCCTCGCCCTGCAAGCCGCCCGGCGCGTGGTCGACGATGAAGAAATCGGGCTGGAAATGCGTGGCGGCGGCGAGCAGGATGTCCTGGCGCATGTTGCGCACGCTGGAGATATCGCTGCCGGGGAGGGAGCGCGGCTCATAAACGCCGAGGTCGTTCTTGGTCACCGACGGCAGCTTCACGTAGTCCGTGCCCTCCGGATACGCGAACCGGTTGGCGATCGGCGAACCAGTGACGATGAGCTGCGAGAGGTCGGGGGCGCTGATCTGGAGATGCTTGGCCAGCGTCAGCGTCCGCCGCAGGTGACCGAGTCCAAACGTATCATGACAGTAAAACATGGCCTTTGCGCCATTGAACATCGAGAGTCCCGTTTCCATCCTCGGCCCCTTATCACTTGCGTGCCCCGTGAGGACATTCGCCTTCCGGCATCGAAGGCTCCGTGCTCATCTGAGTAGAGGGGAGCGGCGATGCCCTGATACAGTGCTTTAACACTATCGGGGCGAGATTGCGGGAACATGACAAGGAAATGAGAAAAGATTAATCCCCGTTAACGTCTGAACTTGGCCTCGTATTGAACCGGGTCGAGGCCGCCATGAGGGCGCTTTCGCACGAACCACAGTGTGGGCAGCGCGCGTTCCGTGACGCCAGAACCGCGGCGCGCTGCGTTTCGTAACGGGTGATGCACATTGCGGGAAATCGCAGGGGCGGACCTGGATCGACCCGCGATCGGCGTCTCCACGACCCCGATCTTGGTCGATCCTGTATCCGCCCGGATGGTGCCGAAACGAATCACGCCGTTCGCCACCATCCGTGCGGACACCCCTGCACCGTGGCTGGCCAGATCCGGTATGCGACCGGGGTCCGCCCCTACGAAAAGGGCCAATGTGTTCCTGCCACATACCGAGCAAACACAACGCTGCCCCTGGCCCACACCGGGCCAGGGGCAGCGTGCGCAAACACATCGGAAACGCGCCGGTTCGCCGCTACCCCGAACAGGAAATCATGGCGTCGATGTCGATTTCCCCCGCGCCCAGCATGCCCTCCAGCGCCGGATCGGACAGCTCGAAGGGACCGCTGGTCGATTGCAGCACCGCGAAGATGCTCTCCACCGTCACGTCCGGCTGCCGTTCCAGGATCAGGGCAATGCTCCCGGCCACGATCGGGGCGGACATGCTGGTGCCGCTGGCCGACGTGTAGAGGCCGTCTGGGTAGGCGCTGGACACATTGCTTCCCGGCGCGCTGATATCGACGAACTCATTGAAATTGCTGTAGCTCGCCTTGTCGGCTCCGGCGGTCGTCGAGGCCACCGAGATCACCGAATCGGCGGCGGCCGGGAACTCGACCGGCAGCGATCGATCCCCGTTTCCGGTGGCGGCCACGACGATGACCCCGTCGCTGGAGGCATCGTCCACCGCCGTCTGGATCGCGATCGATTCGTACGTCGTGCCCAGGCTCAGGTTGATCACGTCGGCCCCTTGTTCGACCGCGTAATAGATGCCGGCGGTGACGCTGAACGCATCGCCGACGCCATCCGAGTTCAGCACCTTGACGGGCAGGATGTCGGCGTCGGGCGCCACCTGGAGCGCGATGCCGGCGACATGCGTGCCGTGCCCCACCATTTCATCAACCTGGCCGTCCTGGTCGTCGTCGATGCCATTTGGCAGGTCGCGAACATCGAATGTGTTCTCGATCATGTTGACGCCGTTGGCGAGGATATTGGCCGCCAGCGCGGGGTGATCCGGATCGACTCCCGTGTCGAGCACGGCAATCACGGCTGATTCGCCGGTCACGCAGGCATCGCCGGGCGAAAATTCGAGGCCCTCGGGCAGGGCCGGGCCGTCGACGATTTGCGGTTCACCGGCGACACTGGAGAAAAAGTACCTGGGACGCCCCTCCGGCGCCTGGGTCGTGAAATTGCGTTCGCTCCAGATCACGTCCGCATCGGCCAACAGGGCGTTCAGTTCCCGACCGTCACCCACAGCCGAATCGAGACGCAAGAGCGCGATGTTGGGGACCGGGATAACCCTGAGCACCGCGGTGCCGTACCGGCTGGCGAACTCGCCGGCGTCGGCTCCCTGATCGAGTTGCACGAGCGCCTGGTTCGAGATCGGCCGATCGGTCGCATCGTCGTTATCGTCGTCGTCCAGCTCCAGGATGGAATCGTTCAGGTCGTCGTCACCGTCGTCGCTATCGTCATTGTCGGTGGCCGGTGGCGGCGGCGCTCCCCCGTCATCACCATCGTCGTTGTCGTCATTATCTGTGACTGGTGGCGGGGGCGCACCCCCGTCATCGTCACCATCGTCATCCCCGCCATCATCATCGCCGCCACCGTCGTCTCCCTCATCACCGCCACTGTCTTCGTCGCCGTCGCCACCATCGTCGTCCGTGCCGTCGCCGTCATCCCCGTTGTCTTCCTCGCCAGCCGGTGGGAGAGCTGGCTCGTCATCGTCGTCGCCCTCCTCCTCGCCATCGTCGCCGTCGCCGTCGTCGCTCTGGAAGGGAACCACTACATCGTCGCCCTCGTCCACGCCTTCTTCATCGTCATCCTGAGCGAGCAAGCCCGACGGCTGCATCAGGGAAACGATTAGGCAGAGGGCCGCGAGCCATCCTGGGGCGATGAGAAGTCTCTTCATACCAATGTCCCTTTCTCTCCAGCATCGGCCGATGCTGGCCGCACCAGGCGGAGCGAAGTCAATTCCCCCCGCACGCGATGCTGGCGTCGATGTCGAGTTCGCCCGCGCCAAGCAGTCCCTCCAGATCGGAATCGCTCAGGCTCAGGGGGCCGCTGGCCACCTTGAGCATGGCCGTGATGGTGTCCGGATTTGCGTTTGGTTGGCGATCCAGCATGAGCGCCGCACTCCCCGCCACGAGCGGGGTGGCCATGCTGGTGCCGCTGGCGGTGGTGTACAGACCGCCCGGGTAGGTGCTGGCCACATCGTTGCCCGGCGCACTGATGTCCACGGTTTCGTGGAAATTGCTGTACGTCGCCTTGTCCGCGCCGGCGTCGGTCGCGGCCACCGAGATCGGGAGGTCCGTCGCCGCCGGGTAATCGGCTGGCTGCTGGCGATCGCCGTTCCCCGCCGCCGCCACGACCACAACGCCCTGGCTGGCCGCGAATTCGACCCCATTGCGGATCGCGAGCGAGTCGTAGGTCGAACCCAGGCTCAGGTTAATCACATCGGCGCCCTGACCCACCGCGTAGTGGATGCCCGATGTCACCATGAAGGCATCGCCCACGCCATCGGAGTTCAGCACCTTGACCGGCAGGATCCGTGCTTGCGGTGCCACCTGGAGGATGGTCCCAGACACATGCGTGCCATGTCCTACCATCTCGTCGATCTGGCCATCGGCATCGTCGTCGAAATTGTTGCCGATGTCACGGACATCGAACGTATTCTCAACCGTGTTGACGCCATTGGGGAGCACGCTTTCCACCAGGGCGGGATGACTGACATCGACTCCTGTATCGAGCACGGCCACCACGATTCCGGCCCCGGTGGCACAGACCACGGCGGGCGTGAATTCGAGGCCGTCGGGCAGGGCGGGACCGTCGACGATCCGTGGCTCGCCGGTGGCGCTGCTGAAGAAGTAGCGCGGCCGGCCTTCCGGCGATTGGTGCGTAAAGTTGAATTCACCCCACTCGACATCGGCATCCTCAAGGAAGCCTTCGACCTCAATCTCGTCGTCCACGGCCGGGTCGAGTTGGAGCAGGACGATATTCGGTCCCGGAATCGTGCGCAACACCGCCGCCTGATTGCGCTGGGCAAACGTATCCGGATTCACGCCCTCGCGAAGATTGACGATGGCCTGGTCTGGCCTCGGCGCATCGAAACCGTCTTCGTCGTCTTCGTCATCTTCGTCGCCTTCATCTCCATCCTCATCGTCGCCGTCTTCGCCCATCGACGAGTCATCGTCGTCCTCGTCATCCTGGGCCACGAGCGCGGCGGGGTGCAGCAGGGCGAAGATCAGGCAGAGACCAGTGAACCAGCCGATGGCGTTTCGTCCCCTGTTCATGCGGATCGTCCTTTCGTTTCGGTATGGACCCCGGCAAACGGAGCCCAATACGCTGGATGCCCGTACGCTTCCCGCACCGTGAGCTGGGATTGCCGCAGGGCGGTCAGCGGATCGAACCCGTTCGCGAGTGACCCGTAGAACGCGGTCATCAGGGCGGTGGCGGCCGCATCGTGGGTTTTCCACAAACTCGTCACGAGCCCGCCGGCGCCGGCCGCAATCAACGCCGCCATCATGCCCACCAGGTCATCGCCGCGATCAACCCGAACCCGTCCCGTTTCGCAGCCGGTCAGGACCACCAGGGCCCCGTCCAACCGAATCCCGGCCAGGCGGTCAAGGGTCAACCAGCCATCGGCAAGGCGAAGGCCGGACGCCGTGGGATGCTCGGTATCGAACCGGCCGTGACAGGCCAGGTGAACCAGGTCTGAGACCGGCATGGCCCGCAACACCGCCTCGCAGGTGGCCTCGTTCCCGATCAGGAGGGTGGCGCCGGGGAGGGCCTCGGCCACGAACCGGGCCTCACCCGCCAAGCCGGGGGCCAAATGATCGGGCACCCCGGCGACGAGGGCGCGCGGCGGCGGAAACGCGACAGCCTCCCCCATCGTCATGCCCGCCAGGATACTGATGCCCGGGGCGGTGGCAATCGCCAGGCGATCGACGAGGTACCCCGCGTCACCCAACAGGGCCGCGAACGGCACGCCGTGGAGATCGCCCGACGGCAACACCACCGCCCGGGTCATACCCTGAAGCCATGGTTCGAGCGGGGCGATCAGGACGTCGTACAGGCGAACCAGCGCCGCATCCATGTCCCGCCGCAAGCGCGCTTCCCGGCTGGCGGAGATCGCCGCGCCCCCATGTGCCAGCGCCCGCCCAAGCTGGAACTGCAAGTGAGCCACGAGTTCGCAAACGCTCTCAACTGGAGCCAGCTCGACGATGCCCTTGGCGCTCCCGCCGGTGACGACCTGCACGGTCAGCGTCTCGCCAACCGCCAGGTAGCCCAGGATGACATCCGTGGGGCCAAGCCCGGCCTGCACCTCCTGGAGGGCAAGCGGCTCATCGAATCCCGACGGCGGCCGCAACGTCGCCAGCCGATCGGCGAGGTGAGCGGCGGCTCGCTCGCGTTCGCGGAGTTCCCGCAACTGGCTGTCGGTCGGTTCGTGGCCATCGGCCAGCGCGCTGTACATCCAGTTCAGCCAGCGACGATGGTCAACCAGCTCGTCGTGCAAGGGGCGTTCGGCGGGGGACAGCGGCGCCGCGGCCTCGACATCCGCGGTCCGGACATTCATGGCATCGAGCAGGGTTCGGCTGCGAATGCGCTCGGCCAGGCCGAACGCTTCCGTCTGGGCGGCCTCATCCGTCTTCCCGAGCAGGGAGCGATAGAGATCGCCGTAGGCGCCGAGCCGTCCATGATGCCAGGACTGCCGCAGCCGGTCGGCCTGGATCGTGCCCCTGATTCCCTCGAACGCCGCGATCGCGATCCGGGCGTGCGCGTCAGCCCCGTCGTTATCTCCGGATTCACGGGCGATGCCCGCCAGCACCTCCCGCAACTCGGCAATCAACGGGGTAATCCTCACCGCTTCGGCGACGGCCAGCGCCTCCTCGACCAACGTCCTGGCCGCCGCGTGGTTGCCCTCGCCGCGCGCCAGATCGGCCTGCATCAGGGACCAGCGCAGGCGCTGGACCGGACGATCGGCGGTGCCGGAAAGTCCCGCCGCGATAAGCGATGCCGCGTCGTCACGGTCACCACGGGCAATCGCGAGGCGAGCCCGGAGAGCGAGCAACTGCCGGTACAGGTCGTCATGCTCCCCGGCCTCGATCAAGTCGTTCGTCCTGGTCAGCAAGGTGCCCGCCTCGGCCAGGTCACCGGCGTCGACGAGCGCGGTGCCGTAGGCAATCTGGGCCATCGCCAGGTCACCGGGCGTGCCATGGTCGGTCAGCAGCGCGATCGCGTCGATGAACGCCTCACGCGCCACGCCGGTCAATCCGGAACTCGCCAGGACAGCCGCTTCCTCGGCATTCAACCGGCCCAGGTCGCCGAACGCCTCGTCCCGCTCAAAATGCCGACGGGAGGCTTCGAAGTGACGCAGGCTGCGATTGATGGCGCCCTGGCGGGCGGCAAGATCGGCCAGGTTTCCTTCGGCGATCGCCGCCGCCCACGACACCTCACCATCCGCCAGCACGTGGGCGGCATGCTCGAACGCCGCCTCGGCTTCCTGGAAGCGATCCAGCGCCGCGAGGGCGGTACCCCGGTTGGTTTCGATTTGACCGAGCAGCACCGGGTCAGCGGAACCGTGCCGCCGGGCGCGGTCGAAGTAGGGCAAGGCCGCGCCCGGCCGGCCCGTCATGGCGTAGATCGCCCCGATGTTGAGGGCGGCGGGCCCAGCCAGCCGGCCCCCTTCGTGCGCCTCAAGGAATTGCAGCGCGAGGCGTCCAGTCACGATCGCATCGTCGACGCGATCGAGCATGGCCAGCGGCTGCATCGAGGCCACCCGGATCCGGGCGACCTCCACCGGCGCCGCCCCGTCAGACCCGATGTCGATCGCCTCCTGACAGGTCTCCAGGGACGTGACGAACTGGTTGGTGTGCGCGAACGCCATCGCCAGCATGCGCCGCAACCGGATGCGTTCTTCAATCGAACCGGTGGCGTCCACGGCGCCGATCGACGCCGTCGCCAGCGTCACCGCCTCCGACGGCTCGGTGACCACGAGACGCTCGAGGTCAGCGAAGAGATCATCGGGCAGCGTCAGGTCGTCATCGATGCCGGGCCGGTCATCGACGCCATTCATAGGCGCACCCCGGGAAAGAGCACCACCGCGTCCTCAATGTCGACGGCGGCAACCCAATCCCCGGCGGTGAGCGTCAACTCGAAATAGCCGCCTTGCGAAATGGCGGTCTGGACCAGTCCCGTTACCATGTCCGCCAGCGGATCCTGGTCGGCGGGCACGAACCGGATCTGGAGGTTGGAGGGCACGGTATCCATCCCCAGCTGCCCGGCGACGGAATAGGTGCCTTCCAGGTTCGACACCTCGAGATCGAGATCGGCCACTTCGCTGACGAAGGCGAGCTGGCGAGTCTGCTGATCGCCACCACCCCGCAGGCCGACCACGTATGGGGTCACCCCGGAATCGAGGATCAGGTTGGCGGTGTAGCGGCGGACCCGCTCAACCAGCCCGTCGACGACCGATGGCGCCCTCAGCGCGATCAGGTCGGGCCGGACCACCGGCATCAGGGCGGTCAGCCGGCGCATCAGCGATTCGGGCACGTCGGCCAGGCCGCCGCCGGTGGTCACGCCGTAGTGGACAAGTTCGCGAAGCGCCATAAGTTCCTCCCGGCAGTCGTCACAGGTGGCGAGATGGCGCGCAAGCTCGGTGTCTTGCCCACCCTTGGCAACGTTCCAAAGCCGTATTTCAAACCGCGGTTCATTGTGCATGCCGGGCATGATCCTCTCGCATTCACCCAAGTAGAGGCACCGGGAGCCGCGTTGATACACCGGAACCGATGGCTGTCACCGTTCGGAATCGACCACCCCGAGTTCGGCCAAGTGTCCCTTCAGTTGCTCCAGGCAACGTCCGCGAATCGGGCCGATGCTGCCGACGGCGATGCCGAGTTCGGCCGCGATCGCGTCGTAGCCGGGTCGCGCGTCGTGCAGGAA
>JACCYX010000194.1 GCA_013696265.1 Chloroflexia bacterium | reverse complement strand
CCGAGAATTCCCACCTGCGGGGTGTTGAGGATCGGGGTCGAAAGCAGCGAGCCGAAGACGCCGCCGTTGGTGAGGGTGAACGTGCCGCCCTGCAATTCGGCCAGCGCGAGCTTGTTGTCGCGCGCCTTGCCAGCCAGCTCGACGATCTCCGACTCGATCTGGGCAAAACTCTTGCGGTCGGCGTCGCGGAGCACCGGCACGACCAGGCCCTCCTCGACCCCGACCGCGATCCCGATGTCGTAGTACTTCTTGAGTACCAGTTCGTTGCCCTGGAGCTCGGCGTTGACGTTCGGGAACGCCTTCAAGGCGCCGATCGCGGCTTTGGTGAAGAACGACATGAAGCCGAGATTGACGCCGTGCTTCTCCTTGAAGGCATCCTTGCGGCGCGACCGGATCTCCATCACGGCGGTAAGGTCGATTTCGTTGAAGGTGGTGAGCATCGCCGCGGTCTGCTGCGCCTCGACCAGGCGGGTGGCGATCGTCTGGCGGCGGCGCGAGAGCCGGACGCGCTCTTCACGCGCCGGGTCCGCCGGGGTAGCCGCCGGAGCCGTGGGCAACGGTGCCGGCTGGTTGACCGGCTCGGGAACCGGAGCGGCCGCGGCGGACGGTGTTTTGGACTGGCTGGCGATGTGACCGAACAGGTCTTCCCGCGTGATCCTGCCCCCCGGTCCGCTGCCGGTGACGGCGGCGAGATCGATATCGTGTTCTTCGGCCATCCGCTTCACGGCGGGCGCGGCCCGGCCTCCGGCGGCATCGTCGGACGCCGGTTCGGATGGGGCCGGCGCGGTGTCCGCCTGCGCGGGCGGCGTGACCGGTTGCGCCGTAGCGGCAGGCGGCCCGCCCGGTGCGTCCGTGGATTCCGGCTCGGTGGTTTCATCGGATTCCGCGGCGTCGACGGCGGCGGGGTCGGGGGCGGCCTCCGGGTTGTCGGCGAGGGGGGCGCCATCGCCCGCCTCGAGCGTGCCGAGCACCTCGCCCACGGTGACGGTGTCGCCTTCCTGGCGCTGGATCGCGCCAAGCACGCCGTCGTCCTCGGCGGTCACTTCCAGGTTGACCTTGTCGGTCTCCAGTTCGAGGATCGTCTCCCCGCGGCTGATCGTTTCGCCTTCGCTTTTCAGCCACGAGCCGACGATGGCATCGACCAGTGACTCACCGAGGGGCGGAACCTTGATTTCAATCGCCATGCGTGTGTTTGCGCTCCATGAACGGCCGGAGCAAGCATCGCTCCGCTGCCGCAACCGTACTGGCCGGTCTTGTGCCGGCCACTAGCGGGCGGACACAAGGTCCGCCCCTACGATGTCAGTCCGTCACAACCCTACGAGTTGGCGGTCGAGACCTTGGCCGTCGCCTTTTTGGACGATCCGTTCTTGCGGGCCGCGCCGTTGCTGGCGCTTCCGCTTCCGCTGTGCGCCAGGTCGACCGCTGGGACATCGGCGAACGCCGCCGCCACGATCGCGGCCTGTTGGTGGTTGTGCTTGTCGAGCGAGCCTTCGGCGGGACTCGAACTCTCCGGACGCCCGATGTAGCGGATCGGGAACGTTTGCTCGACGAGTTCCCGCAGCCGGGGCCGGACGAAGAGCCAGGAGCCCATGTTGCGGGGCTCTTCCTGAAGCCAGATGATTTCCTGCAGGTTCGGGTAGTTGGCGATCACGTTGGAGATGGCCGTGTACTGGAACGGCGCCAGTTGCTCGACCCTGACCACCGCGACGCCGGTCGCCCCAGCGCGATCCTGGCTGCTGTCGAGGTCGATCGCGACCTTGCCGCTGCAGAGTACCAGGCGCGTCACCCCTTCGCGGCGATCCTCCGCCTGGGGGTCGTCCAGCACCGGGCGGAAGGTGCCGCTGGTGAACGCATCGGCGGGTGATGTCGCCATCGGGTGCCGCAACAGGCTCTTGGGCGTCATCAGCACCAGGGGCCGGGGATCGGTGTGGAGCCGCGCCGCCTGGCGCCGCAGCAAATGGAAGTACTGGGCCGAGGTCGTGCAGTTGGCGACCCGCATGCTGTCGCGCGCCGAGAGTTGCAGGAAGCGTTCGAGCCGGGCGCTGGAGTGCTCCGGTCCCTGGCCTTCGTAGCCGTGCGGCAAGAGCAGCACGAGCGACGGCTCTTGCCCCCACTTGGCGCGGGCGGCGGCGAGGAACTGGTCGATGATGATCTGGGCGCCGTTGGCGAAATCGCCGAACTGGCCTTCCCAGAGCACGAGCGATTCCGGGGCGTGCACGCTGTAGCCGTACTCGAAGCCCATGCAGGCGTTTTCGGAAAGGGGGCTGTTGTAGGTCCCGATCGACGCCTTCGCCTGGGGCATCGCCTCCAGCGGCGAATGGAGTTCGCCGGTCTTGGCATCGTGCAGCACCAGGTGACGCTGGCTGAAGGTGCCGCGCGCGGCATCCTGGCCAGTCAGCCGGATGGGAGTGCCATCGGCGAGGATCGCGGCGAAGGCCAGCGCCTCGGCGTGGGCCCAATCGATCCGGCCCTCGGCGTCGTCGAGCACCCCGGACCGCTTGTCCCAGGTGCGCTTGAGCTTGCTGTTGGCCGAAAACCCATCCGGGATGGCGTGGATCGCCGCTTGCAGTTCCACCAGGCGTTCGGGCGAAACGGCGGTCTCGACCTCTTCGCGCGGGTGCTTCGGGGGATCGACCTCGTCCTCGAACGTTTCGGTGCCTTCGGTGATGCCGCGCCGGATCTTGACGAGGCGGTCGAGCACCTTCTGCTCCATCGCCTGCGCGTCGTCCTTCGTGATCACGCCCGCTTCCTGGAGTTCCTTGGCCAGCCTGGCGCGCACGGTCGGATGTTTGGTGATCCTCTGGTACATCAGCGGCTGGGTGAAGGCTGGTTCGTCGCCCTCGTTGTGCCCCCAGCGGCGGTAGCCCACGAGGTCGATCAGGAAATCCTTGCCGAACTCGCGGCGGTAGGCCATCGCGAACCGGGCCGCCACCATGCACGCCTCGGTGTCGTCGGCGTTGACGTGGAGCACCGGGA
>JACCYX010000514.1 GCA_013696265.1 Chloroflexia bacterium | reverse complement strand
CCATGAGGATGAAGATGCGGCGGTCGTCGTTGATGAGGCGCTGGTGCGACGCCTCGTCGCGGTCGGCCGCCAGCGCCCGGTACCACGCGACCATTTCGATGTAGGCGGTGTGATAGAGGCGAGCCGGGTCCGGGGCCTCGATCTTCCCGAGTTCGAGAATCAGGTCGTCGAGTGACCGCACCACGGTCGCGGCCTCCTCCTCCGTCAGCGCCAGCGCGTCGAAGCCGACCGCGCGCATGAGCACGAGACCCTCATTCTGCAGGGCCAGATCCGCCAGTTGCTGGAAGTACGCCCCGAGACCATCACAGCCATCCGTGCCGGCGACGGGTGACGCCACCGGCGAGGCCGCCGGGGTGGCCTGGGCGACAGCGGACGTTGCCGGCTGGGCCCACACCATGCCGAACAGGAAGAAGAGCGCGGTGGCCAGGAAGCGATGGATCGGCGTGGTTGTGTTCATGGCGCGGCTCTCGACTCCATCGGGTGCAGCGTTCAGAAGGACCCCATAGGGTTAATGATAGGATGCACGACCTTACGCCTGACAGGGCCGTCAGGCACAAACATCACCTCATACGGTCCACGTTGTTCACATTGGCCTTCCTGTCCTGTGGCTACACGGCCTCCAACTCGGTACTACGCCATGGAGCAAGACAACGCCCCGCCCGTGCACCAGACCTTGAAAACCCTATGGATTCAGCCTTTGATGGAATACTTGATGGGACTCCGACCCACGGCATTTTGCTTGACGCGGTAGTTGGGACGCTTGAGGCTGGGCGTTCGGAATCCAGATCTGGCGGCCCGTGGCCCACCACTGAAGACCGAGAGTGGTGGCGACGGCAGTCAGCACCCGCGGTCGGGTCCAGAATGGGCCTCCGGCTCTTCGTCTCCACAGACGTGCCAGTTCCCGCCGACGACACCGCGGACACCACCTCATCGAGCAAGAGGCATTGTCGTTTGGCCAATACCGGTATGTTACCGAGGTACCGGTTGATGGGCAGGAAGTACCCTGCCGGGATGACCGTTTCCCTCTCGCGTTTCCGACGAACGATGGCCAGACGTGCGCCGCCCCGCAAGCACCGGTCAGCTCCTACAAGACATTCCGTGCCGATATTTCGAGTATCTTTTTTGATGCCCCCGGCCGCTGCCCATCACTGGCGGCGCGGAGGGAGTCAGGCATTTGTACGAATGGGCCTTCTCGCCAGGCCGTATTTACCCCGTTTCCCGCGGCGCTCTACACAGCGCGGAAGGAGATGACCGAGACTCGACGAGAGGCAATGCGATGGACGCCGACCATGCTGACCAAGGCGAGTTGGGAGGTATTCACACATCATGAGCGCTCAACCTGCCGCCCTGTCATCCCTCCCCCGGCTCCCGACCGTGCTCACCCCGTTACTGGGCCGTGAATCGGAGCTGGACCATCTCCAGGGCCTGGTCGACACGCCGTCGATCAGGCTCATCACGCTGACCGGCCCGGCCGGGGTCGGAAAAAGTCGACTGGCCCTCCATCTTGCCACGACCCTCGTGAAGGAATTTAACCGCGACGTCATCTTCGTTCCGCTGGCCTCGATTCGCGATCCCGGCCTCTTCTTGCCGACGATTGGCCAGGCACTGGGATTGCCCGCGGACGCCAGTGACACGATCGACGAGCGGGTGGCAATGGCGTTGGAGAAACGACAAGCACTCCTCGTGCTCGACAACTTCGAACAACTCCTGGATGCCGCGCCAGGCGTCGTAGCTCTCCTTGCTCACAGTTCCGGCACAACGGTCCTGATTACGAGCCAGGCCGCATTGGGCATTGCCGGTGAGCAACTCTATCCGCTGCTCCCCTTGCCGACTCCGGCGCCAGACCAGACTGCCGCGGAGGCAATTCTCCAGTCCGATGCAGTCGCCCTGTTCGTGGCCCGCGCCAAGGCGGTCAAACCAGCACTGGTTATTGACGATGAAACAGCGGGGCCTATTGCCGAGATTTGCCGGCGTCTGGATGGCCTGCCCCTGGCGATCGAACTGGCGGCCGCCAGGATCAACATCCTCTCGCCAAATGCCCTACTGGCCCGGCTTAGCAACCGGCTCCAGGTGCTGGGCGGGGATCGCCGGGGTGTTCCCGATCGGCTTCGGACCATGCGCCATGCCATCACCTGGAGCTATGACCTCCTTACGTCCGAGCAACAGGTGCTCTTTCGCTACCTCTCGGTGTTTGCGGGCGGCTTCACGCTGGACGCGGCGGAAGAACTCTATCTAAAGTCTGGTGCCAATCAAGGTGCTATTGAGACCCTTAGCACGTTGGTAGATCACAGCCTCGTTCAGGTCTTCACTCAATCATCGGGTGAGAATCGCTTTCTCATGCTCGAAACGCTCCGCGAATACGGGCTGGAACAGCTCGTTCTCCTGGGTGAGGAACCGGACGCGCGACTGGCCCACGCCAGCTGGTTTTTCCAACTCGCCGAGGCGGCGGAACCGCAACTGGTCGAAAGTGACCAGGAGGCATGGCTGAACCGTCTCAACCCGGAGTGGGATAACGTTCGCGCCGCGGCGAACTGGTCCCTTTCGAACGGACGTCAAGATATGGCGCTTCGTCTGCTTGGCGCGATCTGGCGCTTCTGCTCGATCCGGGGGCACGCAACCGAGACTCGGGTCCTCCTGGACCGTGCGCTTGCCGTCTCCACCGGCGAAAAAACTGCCTGGCGCACGCGCGCCCTTGTCGCTGCCGGAAACTTGGCCTTGGGCCAGCGTGATCTGGACATGGCGCGGTCACTGTTCGAACAGGCTCGAGACCTTGCCATTGAACAAGACCAGGTGAAGGACGAGATTCAGGCTCTGATTGGCCTCGCGAAAGTGGCGGTCAACCACAGTGACTACGCCACGGCGATCGACTTTCACCAACGGGCGGCGTCGCTTGCCCGCGAAACAGGTGATCAACGGGCGGTTGGCATCTCCCTCGGTGGACTTGCCTACGTGGCCTACTTCCAGGGAAGGCTCGACGATGCGGTGGGGTACTGGGA
>JACCYX010000163.1 GCA_013696265.1 Chloroflexia bacterium | reverse complement strand
GCAAGCGACCCCGGTCGTGGAGGCCACGCCGGTTGCCTCGGGTGAGGTCGAGGTGCTCTTCGTGCAGACCTTTGGGTCCGGCACGTTCGTCCCGGATGTCGCCAGCGAGGGCGACTACACGCTGACGCTCGAAAACGGCACCGGCCAGACGACCTACTTTTCGGACCGGCCGGATCGTGTCGTCGGCACGCTCTCCGATGAACAGTTCCTCGACGGTCGCGCCTTCGATTCCGCCGATCCGCCGAATGCCGCCATCGTCGCTCAGGCGGGAGACAACCAGGACACCCTGATCGTCGAGTTGTTCGATCCATCGCTCGATTCCGCGAGCGGCACCGTGTCCTACACGGCGCGGCTGCTCGATGGCCAACCTCAGGGAGCCGCGCTGGCGTCCCTCGCCGCCCGCCAGGCCGACAACGCGGTGGACGCCGAGTTTGGTCCGGTGTCGCTCTTCATCGACCAGCTTTCGTGCGGTCCGGATGGCGCGTCCTGCGATTCCAACAGCGATTGCTGCTCCGGCACCTGCTGTGAGGACAACACCTTTTGCCCGCTGGGAACCTGCGTATCCTGAGCGGACATGCGCGCACCGCCGCCCCCGAGTTCGTCGTGCCACTCGCCGTCACCCAGGAGGCGACCCCGGCCGACGCGGGCGCCACGACGGCCGTTCTGGCCGGGGAATGCCTGAATGGAACGCGGGAGGAGAATGTCGACGTTGCCCAGCGGTATCTCGATGTCTGGAACTCGAAAGACCTGAGCCTGTTCGACGACCTGGCCCATCCGGACGTGGTCCATCACTGGGGGCAGGGTGAGGATACGACTGACACGGATGCGTTGAAAGCGAGCACCGAAGCCTTTTTCACGGCGTTCCTGGACATGGTGATGACCTTCGACCAGGTGATTGCCGAAGACGACCTGGTCGTGATCCGCTGGACATTGAACGGCACCCAGACCGGACCCTTCTTCGAACTCGAACTCGAACTCGAACTCGAACTCGAACCGAGCGGCAACGAGGCGACCTGGTCCGGCATCAACATCTACCGGGTTTCCTGCGGGAAGGTCGTCGAGAGCTGGAGCGAGGCTGACGGGGTTGGGCTGCGGGAGCAACTGGCGGCGCCGGAGGATCAGGCAACGCCGGTCTCGTAGCGCCGCACGGCACCATCGATACGTCACCATTCAGCGAGACGGCCCGGCTCCCCAGCCGGGCGGTTTGGCGTCGGGATCCTGACGGCAACCGTTCACGCCGCGTCGTACCCACAAGTCCTGTGCTGACATCCGGACGTAACTCGCTGCCTTCGCGTACGGACGGGGTTCCTTGATGCGTGAGGCGAAGCGGATTGGCCCATCACAGCGGTCATTCTCCATCGTCCACCGGAGTTACGTCCGGATGTCAGCCTGTGCCGTTGACACGGAGGCATTCGAGGAGTAGTGTCGGGAGTGATCAGGGACACCGGTCGAGAATCGAGTGTACGGACCACAGCCGCGGTTCAGGCACGTATGTCCATCCCCGCCGCGGGAGGACCAGGGACCCACCGCGTCTCTTCGCCTTCACCGCGTGCGCGCTGAAGGAGGTGCCTCATGCCCATGCTGCCGGCCGACACCATCCACGGCTCTCCCCGGGGATCCCCGGACACGGCCATGACCTTCGCCCGCAACATCGATGCCCGGCGGCTCGACCAGGTCGAGCGTTACCTGGCCGAGGTCTACGCCCTCGCCCCGCGCGTGGGCATCGACCCGGCGATCGTGGTGGCCCAGAGCGCGCTCGAAACCGACAACTGGCGGGACCGGTGGTGGGAAGAGCGGCTCAACCCGGCCGGGCTCGGCATCACCGGCGACCCGGTCCACAACGAGGGGAGCCGGAGCTGGGAGTCGGGCGCCGACGCCGCCCGCGCCCAGATCGTCCATCTCAGCCTCTACGCCCACGGCAAGCCGCTGCCGCCGGACCTGGAACCGCACGCTCACCTCGATCCGCGCCGCGACGCCATTGCCGCCGATGTTCTCGGCACGCGCCGGACGCTCGCATCCCTCGGCGGCTTCTGGGCGGCGGTTGCTGACTACGGGCAGCGCATCTGCAACCGGTCCCAATCGGTCTTTCCGGAGTTACCCAACCAGCGAAAGGAATCTCGCA
This sequence comes from Chloroflexia bacterium, assembly GCA_013696265.1. Taxonomy (GTDB): domain Bacteria; phylum Chloroflexota; class Chloroflexia; order Thermomicrobiales; family UBA6265; genus JACCYX01. Next base: position 1,869 of record JACCYX010000163.1, on the reverse strand, counting down.
TGCCACTCGACATCGAAGTCAACATCGCCACCAACCGGATCGGGGAACCCCTCCGCGACCGGGAGGCCTTTATCACCGTCCACGAGAATGGCAATCCCAACAGTGGGGCGCGCCAGGAGCGCGAGTTCGTCGTCAACGGCGGCGGGGAAGGGGCGGTTTCCTATCACTTCGCGGTCGACCGGCACCGCGCGGTGCAGATCCTCCCGCTCGATTCGCGCGGCAAGCACGCTGGCAACGCCACCGGCAACGCGACGAGCATCGCGATCGAAACCTCCCAGCAGGAACCGGAAACCCCAAACAACCAAACGCAGAGGAACCTGCGGGCGCTGCTGGCGGCGATCATCGCCCGCGACGAGCGGCTCGACTTCGGGCGAGGCGGCTACGAGTTCTCGCGCGATCGCATCCGCTTCCACCGTGATTGGCCCGGCGCCAACCCGAATTGCCCGGAGCGGATGCTTGCCGCCTGGAACTCAATCGACCCGCTGATGGACGGCGTGAAGGCGGCCCTGGACCAAGCGATCGACATCGTGTCCAACATGCTGGCGCCGCATCCGGTGCCCGGCCCGCACGAGACGAAGGTGATCGGCGGCAAGGTGCTCTGGAAGATCGACGAAGATGTCGAAGCCAGCAGCGAGGTGCGACCCAAGGAGTGGGCCGATCCTTCGGCCCGCAACGCGCCCGACGAGGCGGTGATCCCGGCGGGGCAGCCAGTCCACGTCCGGTACCTGATCGTCGGCACCGACCATCAGCCCTGGCTGATCACGGACCTGGGCTGGCGCATGCCCGCCAACGCCTTCGCCCCCAGCTGACGCCGCACACCTTGATGCCCTGGTTGTCACGGGCGGGACCGATCATCCCGTCCGCGGCAACCAGGGCCGAGGCAACTACCCCAATCCTACGAGCCCGTGCCGCGGACGAAGAAGATGTACTGAGGGCCGTAGCCCGGCTCAACGAAGGCGCTCGGCACGGCTATCCACGAAGCGTCAGGATCGTTGAGATCGATCATGTACCGCGTGCCGGATTCGTCGCCGTCGATGGCGAGTGAGAGTTGAGAGCCGTCGCTGGCAAGCCCGAGCGGAACTGATCCGATGTACGACTCGACGTCCGCGTTGGGCGACGGCAGTTGGCGCATCTCCAGCGTGCCTTGAACGTCGCGCAGCAGATACAGCTGTGATGCCCCAAAACCGATCACCTCGGTGCCGCCGTCGGCGGTACTGGCCACGGATCGTAATTCCATCATCGGTCCGTTCGGATCCTGGGACAGCTGGATATCGGGAAGCTCATCGAGCACCTCGCCGGTCACGGCATCGACCACCCGGAACGTCGCGGTTTCCGCGTTCATGTCCTGAATGGGTGTATCTCCCATCACCATGAAGCGCGTGTCCGCATACCCGGCTGAGCCGTTTTGGCTGATGTCAACGCCATCGAATTCGATCACCTCACCCGTAACCGCGTTGACGGAGGAGATTCGCGACTGGACTGGGCCCGGCGTTTCCGTGGCCACCTCTTCGGCCTGAAGTCGACGCACAATCACGACTTCCGGGTCATACGTCGCGCTCAGTTCAACGAGGGCGTCATTGCCTTCAAGCAACGTCACGGGGGCTGTTCCCGACGTAGCCGTCGTGGAAAGCAGCATGAGTGACATCGTGTTGGTGAACGCGAGACCTTCGCCACCCTGCACCCAACGCATCGTGGACATGGGATCTTCGAATGTGTCGGAACGCACGACCTCGGTTCCGTCGCTGACGCGAACGATGCTGTAGGTGGTGTTGCCGGTTGGGATGTCTCCGTCCTCAGTGGTCTTGAGCGCCAGGTGCCGGCCATCCGGCGCGAGCACTATTTCCGTAATCTGCGGTAGGTCGTCGGGCA
>JACCYX010000151.1 GCA_013696265.1 Chloroflexia bacterium | reverse complement strand
GCCGTCGATCGCCACCTCCAGGCGGTCCGGCCCGAGCCACTGGGCGTAGGCCCGCGCCTGCTCGCCGAGGTAGCCGTCGATCGCCACCTCCTCGAACTGGAGCAGTTGCCCCAGCCGTGGCCAGAGGATCATGGCCACGATCGCGCAGAGCAGGAGCGTGATCGTGATGAGGGCCATCGCCACGTAGGAGACGACCAGGTTGACCGCGGTCCGCTGCCGGAAGAGCCGGACCGGCGTCAAGACCCAGTAGAGGATCTGGGTCGCCACCGAGGCGTCGTCCGGCATGCGCGGACCATTGAGGATGGCGTTCACCTACTGGGTCCGCGATTCCGGCTCGCTGTTTTCGGCGATCCGTTCGTACTTGTAGCCGACGCCCCAGAGCGTCACGATCCGGTCGGCGGTCGAGCCCGACCCGCCTAGCTTCCGGCGCAACCGCTGGATGTGGGTGTCGACGGTGCGCTCGAACCCGGAATAGGTGTCGCCCCAGAGACGGTCCAGCAGGTAGTTGCGGGAGAAGACGCGGCCGGGATGCGAGGCCAGGAGGTAGAGCAGGTCGAACTCCTTGGCCGTGAGGTTGACTTCGGTGCGGTCGACGATCACGTCCCGCCCGATCGGGTCGATCCGCAGGCCGTCGTGAGTGATCGGGTCGGTGCCGCTCTCCTGGGTGCGCGACTCGTCGCGCATCATCTCGACGCGCCGGAGGATGGCGGTCACGCGGGCCTGGAGTTCGCGGAGCGAGACCGGCTTGGTCAGGTAATCGTCGGCCCCAAGTTCCAGCCCGAGCACCTTGTCGAGTTCCGTGGATTTGGCGGTCAGCATCACGATCGGGATGATCCGTTCCCGCCGGATCCGGCGGCAGATCGTGAGCCCGTCGACGCGGGGCAGCATCAGGTCGAGCACGATCAGATCGGGCGTGATCCGGGCCGGACCGGTGAGCCGGTCGAGCGCGACCTGGCCGTCCTGGATCACCTCGACCTGGTGCCCGTTATCCCGGAGCGTTTGGGCGATCAGGCGCGCCAGTTCCCGTTCGTCTTCGACCACGACGATGTGTGCCATTGTGTGCGACCTCTCCCCGCTCCGGTGTGCCCGTTCTTCCCTGACGCGGAATGGCGGGTGGTGCCCGCGTGTGCCGTCTATTTAAGCATAGTTCCCAGGTGTCTCGATCCAGGCGTCCGATCGTCCCGTTGCCACGGCGGGACGAGGGGAAGGCCGCCGGCGATTTGGCTGCGCCAGCGGCCTTTGGGAGGAGGGAAAGGAGGGGAATCCTTGCGTCGCCGCCGGTTCTGGCCGGCAGGCTGTTGCCGGTGAGTCCAGGCCGCGTTCGACGACACCCTCAGCATAGGGTGGGAATACTGGGAGAGTGCGGCGGGAGTATCACGAAAGTGTGTCCACCGGCGCCCGGCCCGCATCCATCATGCCCGGCGCGGCGTATGCGAGAGTGAGAGCGGCGGAACTTGCCGTGCCCGTGTAGTTCCTACCATCAGGACACTGCGCGCGGTGGCGGTTACGGATCGTAAGGGGTGTTATAGACACCACGATTCCCTGTATCATTGAAAGATATGATTAGGGTGGCCCGATTGCCGCTTGGACAATTGGGTGGCGTTTTCGATGTCATCATCACCTTGACAAACGCGATCCGGTTCCGCCATTCATGCTTGCACGACGGGCGCCAGGCGACCGCCACTCCAGGGACGAGAGAGTTTCATATGGTTCAACCAACCACTACCCAACGCGCGACGGGATCGGTCATCGACGGGTTCGGCGAATCCCGCGCCCCGTTTGGCGGCTGGTCCCGATCCAGGCTGGCCTCCTTCCGGCAGAGTGTGCTGCCTGTCGGTGACGGTGCCGCGAACCGCGCCGGGACGCCGGACCGGTCGCTGTCCCGCAGATTGCTGGCGGTCGTGCCGCGGCTAGTCGTTGCAATCGCCTTTGTCCTCTTGCTGGCGGCGATCGGGTTGTTCGCGTTCCGGACGCTCTACGACGACCGGATCTACCCGGCCGTGGTGGTCGGTGACGTCAACGTCGGCGGCCTCTCCGCCGCCGCTGCCGGGGAGCGGCTGGAGGCACGGGCGGCCGAGCTGGAAGCCGGCACGATCGCCTTCACGTATGGGGGCCAGACCTGGACCCCGACCCTGAGCGAAGTGGGGGCGACGGTCAACCTCGATGACTCGA
>JACCYX010000089.1 GCA_013696265.1 Chloroflexia bacterium | reverse complement strand
ACACAAATATGCCGATGACTCCATGTCCAGCGTGGGAAATCGACATCAATTGATGCGAACAAGGGTCTCGTCGGCGTGCCGTTAACCGGGGCTGCGTCGTGTCACGTCGAGAATGCGATTGCCCTGCCCTATTCGCGAGGCAGTCGCAAACTGAATATGGGGAGGATGCGCAATGCGGATCGCCACCTTCGATGACGGACGGATGGGCGTCGTTGCCAACGACGACACCGTGCTCGATATCACGGATCTCTCGGAGCGGTACGAACCGCTCGGCCCCGGAGATCTCCTGCCCGACCTGATCACCCACTTCGGGGATCTTGAAGCGGAACTGCAAGCCCGAATCGTCGCCGGCGGCGGTATTCCGCTCGCGGATGTCGATCTGCACTCGCCCCTCGCCCGGCCCGGCAAGATCATCTGCCTGATGGGAAACTACCGGGAGGGCACCGACCGGCCGCTCCAGATCCTCGACCTCTTCTTCAAGTCTCCGGAAGGCATGTCGGGCGATGGCGACACCGTCGTCCTCCCGCCGCACCAGGCCGACATCTTTCACCACGAAGCGGAAATCGCGGTCGTGATCGGTCGCGAGGCAAAGGATCTCGGCGAGGCCGAGGCGATGGACGCGGTCTTCGGGTACGTCGCCTTCAACGATGTCTCGGCCCGCGGTCTCGGGCGGTCCGGCATCAACAGCTTCCTCGGCAAGTCCTTCGACACCTTCGCCGCCTTCGGTCCCTGGATCGTGACGAAGGACGAGATTCCCGACCCTCAGGGCCTCCACATCACGGTCGATGTCAACGGCGAACGCCGGCAGGATTATTCGACCAGCGACATGGAGCGCCCCGTCAAGGAATTGATGACCTACATCTCCTCGGTAACGACGCTCCATCCGGGAGACGTGATCTGCTGCGGCACCAACCACCAGGGGCTCGGCTCGATGCAGGATGGCGACGCGGTCACCACCACGGTCTCGGGCATCGGGTCGTTCACGGTTCACGTCAGGGACGAGCACGCGCGGGCGTGGCAGCGTGGCGTCGACAAGGAAGCGGGCGAACGCGTGAAGGCGTCGGCCCAGCATCCGGTCGCCGCCGGAACTGGAGGTTCCTCCTCATGAGACTGGTTCTCACCACCGACGATCGGCTGGGTCTGCTGCGGGATGGCGGCCTGGTCGATGTCAGCGCCGCCTTCGACGACATTCGCTACCGCGCTGCGGCGGACCGCATGCCGCGCGTGCTGGCGGTCTTCGGCGAGCGCCGCGCCCAACTGGAGGAACTCGCCGCGAACGGCACAGTCGAAACCCTGCCGGCGTTGCTCGCGCCGGTTCCCCGGCCGCCGAAGCTGATCGCCGCTTTCGGCAACTACCGTGAAGGGGCCGACCGCGAGCGGCAGAAGCAGGACATGTTTCTCGAAAGCCCCGACTCGATCCTCGCGCCGGGCGGCACGGTCATCCTCCCCAACCACAAGGCCGAGATCTTTCACCACGAGGCTGAACTGGCCCTGGTCATCGGCAAACGGTCGAAGGACCTGCCGGCCGACGCCTCGGCCCTTGAGGCACTGGTGGGCTACACCTGCGCGATGGACGTTTCAGCGCGCGGGCTGGGCCGGATTGGCCCCAGCCGGATCGGCAAGTCGTTCGATACCTTCACGCCGCTCGGGTCGGCGATCGTCAGCGTCGACGAGGTGCCCGATCCCCAGGACCTTCGCGTCACGCTCACCGTCAACGGCGAATCGCGGCAGGATTACACGACGCGCGACATGGAGTACAGCGTGGTCGAGGTGCTGGCCTTCATCAGCTCGTACATGACGCTCGTGCCCGGCGACATCATCCTCTGCGGCACCCAGCACCAGGGGCTTGGCGCCTTGCAGGACGGCGACGCGGCGGAAATGACGATCGAGGGGATCGGCACGCTGGCCGTGTCGGTGAGCGATCCGCAACGCCGGGAATGGCCGCGCGGGATCGACCAGGAGATGGCCGCGCGGCAACGGGCCGTCAGGACCTCATAGCCAGCGTTCGAGACGTATCCAACGAAGGAACAGGAGCATGACCAAAGGCAGCCAATCTACGGATTTCGCAAGGCAGAGCTAAGGAGTGGACGCATGACCAGGGGTAAACAGCAGCCGAATTCCGCCAGCGTCGACACGACGGAGCATCGAATCAACCGGCGCACCGTGGTGCACACCGGTGTCGCCGGAGCCGCTGGCCTCGCCGCGGCCGGCGCCATGGGTTCGATTGGAGCCTTCGCAAACACCGGTTCGGGGTCTCAGGCACGAGCCGTGCTGAGCCAGGATGCGGAACCAGTGACGGGCGGGCGGCTTCGCATCGCCTCCACAGGCCAGCCCGCTGGCCTGGATATGCATCTGTCTGGAGCCCGGACCGTCGCGATGATCGGTTGGAACATGTACGAGGCGCTCTACACGTTCGATGCCGAGTACGAAACCGTGCCGATGCTGGCCGAGGGGCACGAGGTCAGTGCGGATGGGCTGACAACCACCATCACGTTGCGGCAGGGCGTGCCCTTCCATAACGGTGAGATGATGACCGCCGCCGATGTCGTCGCGTCGTTCGAGCGCTGGATGCCGGTGAGCAGTCTTGGGCTCGCGATCGAGCCGTTCTTCGAGGCGATCACCGCGGTCGATGACGCGACGGTCGAGATCCGCCTGACAAGTCCGGTGGCGGCCCTGCCGAGCCTGCTCGCCCGACAGGCGCAAGGCCTGTCGATCCATCCCGCATCCGTCCTGGAGACCGCCGGATCGGATCAGCTCCCAAACGAGGGGTATATCGGCACCGGCCCCTACCAGTTCGTGGAGCTGCAAGCCGATCAATATACGTTGTTGAGCCGGTTCGCGGACTACGCAAGCCTGGATGCTCCCAACAGCGGCTATGCTGGCGCCAAGGCCGCGTATCTCGATGAACTCGAGTTCGTCCCTGTGCCGGACGAGGCGGCGCGGGTCGCGGGTCTTCAATCGGGTGACTACCACTACCTTGAGGAGATCATTCCCGATCAGATTGCGGTGCTTGGGGACGATCCCAACGTCGCCATCGAGATTCTGCCGCCGCGCAGTTATGGCGTGATCACGCTGAACACGGCCGCCGGGCTGATGAGCGACGTCACGATCCGACAGGCTGTGCTGGCCTGCATCGGGGTCGAGGCCAGCGGGCAGGTGACGCACGGCGAAGGCTATTTCGAGCTAGGCCCCGGGATCATGATGCCGCAGACGGCCTGGACGTCGGATGTCTCGGCCGAGCTGTACAACCAGAATGACCCTGAGGCGGCGGCGGCACTGCTTGCGGAGGCCGGGTACGACGGCACCCCGGTGCGCATCGTCGCGACGATGGAAGATCTTGGCGACTACAACGCCGCCCTGGTGGCGCAGCAGCAGATGGAAGCCGCCGGCTTCGTGATCGAGCTGGCCGTCATGGACGAGGCGACGCTGGACGAAAACCTCGAGACCGATGACGCCTGGGACATGTCCACTGGCGCCTACGTGTTCAGGCCCGATCCCGTCCTGATCGCGGCGTTCGCGAGTTGCACCTACGACGGCAAGTGGTGCACCGAGGCCAAGCGGGCAATCATGGAGCGAGTGCTCACGGAGTCCGAGTTCGAGGCCAGATTTGCCGCGTTCGAAGAGTTGCAGGCCCTCTGGTACGAGGAGGCTCCCGCCATCAAGCTGGTCAACAACTATGGTGTCGCGGCCCTCTCGGCCCGGGTGCGGAACATCATCGAGAGCACGCATTTCGAGCTTGAGCCCGAGTTCACGAACTGCTGGCTGACCGAGGGATAGCGTTCACGTCGTGGCCGGGATGGCGGGCGGGGAAGCGCCCCGCTCACCATCGCCTGGTGCTTCGCACAGCGTGCGGTCGGCTCGTCGGGGAAGGCGGCGAGGCAATCCGTTCGGGCCTCGAAGCCGGTTGACCGGATTTCCTCCCGTACGTTGCGTTGGCGGAAGACCGCCGGAAACGCCCATCGGCCGCGATCATATGGGAGTCACGGCATGACCGCATACATCATCAGGCGATTGCTGCTCCTGATTCCGGTGTTGCTGATCGTCGGCGTTATCGCCTTTATGCTCATCCATCTGATCCCGGGCGATCCGACGACGGCCTTGCTGGGGAGGGATGCCACCCAAGAACAGCGAGCGACGCTCCGGGAGCAAATGGGACTCAACGATCCACTCCCTGTGCAGTTCGTGACCTGGATCACGGATGCCGTGCGGCTTGACTTTGGCGATTCCCTGTTCCTCAGAATGCCGGTCACGGAAGCGCTTTTCGATCGGGTGCAGCCAACCGGCCTGCTTACCCTGTACTCTCTTTCGCTGGCGATCCTGATTGCAATCCCGTCCGGGGTAATCGCCGCGGTGCGGCCGAACTCAGTGGCGGACCGGCTGTTGATGGTGATGTCGATCAGCGGCGCGGCGATCCCGGGATTTTTCTTTGGAATATTGTTGATCTTGTTGTTCGCGGTGGTTCTTGGATGGCTCCCCTCGGGCGGTTATGCGGGCATCGGCGACGATCCCGTCGAGCATTTCAGGTACATGGTGATGCCGACGGTGGCGCTCGGCTTCTCATCCGCCGGATTGCTCGCCAGATTGGTGAGGTCGGCAATGCTGGATGTCCTCCACCAAGATTACGTCCGTACCGCGTATGCGAAAGGTCTAGGCGAGCGGTACGTAGTGTTGAAACACGCACTCCGCAACGCCACGATCCCGGCGCTGACGGTGATTGGGACCCTGCTGGCAACCTTGCTCGGCGGCACGGTGGTGATCGAAACCGTCTTTAACATCCCCGGAATGGGCCGATTGGTGGTGCAAAGTGTGACCCGCCGGGATTTCCAGGTAGTGCAGGGCGCTGTCCTGATGGTGGCGACGATCGAGGTGCTGGTGATGCTGATTCTCGACATCCTCTATGTCTATGTCGACCCCAGGATTCGCTATGGTACTGACTGACGCGGCACTTGGCGGGAGCGCCAAGTCATCAACGAAACCCGGGCGGTTCCGGCTGTCCTCGATCACGCCGGCATCACGGTATTACTGGATTCGGCTCTTGTTGGAGAATTGGGTTGCCTCCGCGAGTCTTGCGTTCCTTCTCGCCATGGTGCTGATCGCCGTGTTCGCGCCATTGATTGCGCCAGTGGACCCGGACTTCGTGAACCCTCTTGTGCGACTTTCCGGACCATCGAGCGATTATTGGTTTGGCACCGATGAACTGGGCCGGGATATCTTTAGCCGGGTCGTTTACGGCGCGCGGATCTCGTTGTTGGTCGGTGTGACCGTGATGGTGGGTTCCACAATTCTAGGATCGCTGCTGGGACTGGTGGCAGGTTTCTACCCGCACATCGACGTCCTGTTAATGCGCGTGATCGACGGCCTGGAGGCATTTCCGGGCATCTTACTGGCGATCGCGATCATGGCGGCATTTGGCGCCGCGGTCCAAAATGTGATTATCGCCCTGTCCGTGGTCTACATTCCCAACAT
>JACCYX010000512.1 GCA_013696265.1 Chloroflexia bacterium | reverse complement strand
GGAGGCAAGGGCGGTGACCAGGCGGTCGACGCGCGCTCTGCTGTCTCCAATCGTGACCAGGCACACGAGGCCGATCAGGTCGCTCATTTCCACCGCTACCCCAAAGCGGTCACGCAAGGCTCGCTCGACGGCGAACCCGGTGGTACCCAAGCCTTGAACATCAATGACCAGCCGGGTAGCGTCGAAGCGGTCGGATGGGAGACCCAATCGTTCGGCGTCGCGAACGGCGACCCCCGGAATCGCCTCCAGTCGCAGCCGCGCGTACGCACCCAGTTCCAATGCACGCTCGAGCATCCACTCGCCCTCAAGTACCATTTGCCGGCGACAGGCGTCGAGCGAGGCGAGGATCGGGACGAGGGGGCTCGTCGTCTGTCCCATCCGCACTGTCGCCGCCAGGCGGCCGAGATCCAGTCGCAAGCCGCGGGCGTTAAGGACCGCGCCCTGGCTGAGGCTGGACAGGAGCTTGTGGGCGCTGGTCACCGCCACGTCGGCGCCGCTTGCCATGGCGGAACGCGGCAGGTCCGGGTGGAAGGGGAGATGCGGCCCCCAGGCTTCGTCGACGTAAAGGGGGACGCCGCGCGCATGGGCGACCGTGGCGATTCCGGCTACGTCGGAGGCAACTCCCCAGTAACTGGGACTCGTCAGAACGACGAGTCTCGCCGCCGGGTAGGCGGCGAGCACCGCCGCCACGTCATCCGCACTCACGCCCAGACTGATATCGAGACTGGGGTGCAGCCGCGGGGCGACGTAGATTGGGCGCGCTCCGGTGTGGATGAGCGCGGTCAGCAATGACGTGTGGAGGTCGCGGGCAACGATAACCTCGTCGCCTGGCCCCACCATCGCCAACAGGGCAGCATGGTTGCCAGCGGATGAGCCGTTGGTGAGAAAGAAGGTCCGCTCCGCGTCCCAGGCATCGGCGGCAAGATCCTCAGCTTCGCGCTGAATCGCGTCGTGGTCGGCCGTGTTGAGCCAGATGTCGGACGCGAAGATCGCGGCACCGAGGATATCGCGCAAATCGCCGTTGGCCGCGGCGCCGCCCTTGTGCCCGGGCGTTGAGAAGGCCACCGTGCCTGCCGCTTGATAGTGGCGCAGCGCCTCAACGAGCGGGGCACGGCGATGGCGCGACAGGTTCAGGTGTGGATGCGGCAGGGAGTGCTGGGTGAGCGTGTGGGGGTCGGCAATCACGGGGAAGTTCCTTCGTGAACGTGGCCCGCCAGGTGATCCGCACTGTGCTCGGCCGTCGCGGTGTTGGGGGCGAGGACCAGGTAGGCCTGGAGGACAAGGATGACGGCGATAGCCACCCATTTGCCGGGGGGTAGCTCGACGCCGTAACGGACGCGGTCGAGCACCAGCAGTCCGACCTGAAGAAAGACGATCCAGCCGAAGGTCACGACCGAAAGCTCGGCCACCCGCAGGCTGGCGGCGTAGACGGCGAAGAGCACGCCGAAACAGAGAAGCCCGGCCAGAAAGAAGCCAGCGTGCTGGCGCTCCGCCCATTCCTTGGCAAAAAGAGCCCCGACAAAATCAAGACCGGCCAAGGCGAGCATCGCCGCCAGGCTGATTACGTAGAAATGCCAGGAGGCAGGCACGCCAAGCGCCCGCACTGCGCCGTCGATCCCCATGACGCCCTCGTTTCGGTCAGTTCGGAGGCGCCGTGCCTCAGAACATGTGATCATGAGCGGAACCCGTTTCCGCTGCTCATATCGCCACGGTAACAGCGCGTCAGACCGGGGAACATACGTGATTTAGCGTATTTCTGGGGTGCCGAATACCGCTGCCCACCAGCACCCACGATCCCAACCTGATCCGAGGGCCACGGGCCTGCATCAGGTATGGATCAAGGCTATGGTGCGAGCGTTAGCTGAGCGTTAATGGGATCGCCCAACGAGGATCTCCTGGCGCTCCTGGAATATCCCGACGGTGCGTGGCCCTCGGCTCAGCGACATGACCCCGGAGGCTACCGGCACCGTTGGCGTCTGGAACGACCAACGTCCCTTCAGGGAAGGACACACTCAGCTCAAACCGGGGCGCCCGGCCGCGTCATCTTGAACATGGTTTCGGGAGTCGCCTCGACATAGTCGTCACGGTAGCCGGCGCGCATGATCGGATGCGCCGCGCCGGTGTCGAAGAGGCCGTCGCGCAAGAAGGCGCGGTCGATGTGGACCCCGACGACCTGGCCGATCACCAGCCGGGAGGCGGTCAGCTGACCATCAAGACCGTGCAGCGCGACAATTTGCAGCAGGCGGCATTCGAGCGACGCCGGGCTCGCCGAAACGCGCGGCGGCGCGACGAGGCGGCTGGGGGCGGTCTCCAGTCCCGCCAGCGCGAACTCATCCGTCTCCGGCGGCACAGCCGCGGAGGTCGCGTTCATGGCCTCGGCCAAGGCGCGGGTCGCCATGTTCCACACGAACTCGCCGGTCGCCTCGACGTTGGCGAGGCTGTCCTTGGGGCCGCTCGATGAGAAGACAACTATAGGCGGCGTCTCGCAGACCGCGTTGAAGAAGCTGTAGGGCGCCAGGTTGGGAACGCCGCCGGCGCTCAACGTCGACACCCACCCGATCGGGCGCGGGGCGATGATCGCCTTGAAGGGATCGTGTGGCAACCCGTGCCCGGTGGCGGGCTCGTAGAAGTGGAAATCGTTCATCACAGCGGGCATCTCCGAATTAGGCCGGGCATGTCACGGTCAAGCCAAGTGGTCCACCAACTGCAGATTGTCATTCCGAGCTTGCGAGGAATCTCCCGGCGGAGCCGGTATTGACCTCCGCCGCACCCGCGTACCGCCTTCGGCGGGGGATTCCTCGCAAGCTCGGAATGACAGCCTTTGTGAAAGTGCGCACGCCGCCCTACACACCATCGCGAACGGTCAACTGCAGCTCCGTCGGCTCCGCGCAGCAATACCACGGTTCGCTCAGGTGGGGAATCGGCGTCAGGCGCAGGCGCCTGGCGGGTGCTTGCGTCAGCCGTTCGGCAACAGGCATCCTGATGGCGTCTTCAGTGAGATTCCAGACCCGGGCGAAGATCGCCGCGCGATCGTCCTGGTCAGCCCCGTCGTCGCTGACGACCGCCATGACCTCCGCATGCAGGCGGTCGACCCGTGGGTCGGAGTGCCGCCACGGATAGATCATCGCCGCCGGGTCGAACTCGCCGACCAGATCGCGGACGGCCTCCAGCTCTAGCAGCCGCGATCCCGCCGGGATGAGCAGCCGGATCGCGTACTGGATGGGGGAGACGTTCCCGACCAGGTCGAGGTCGGCGACCAGCCGGAGCAGGTCCAGGTAGCCGGTGGCCGAGATCCACGGGTTGAACGTCACGAAGGTCGGGTTGAAGTGGATCCCCACGTCGCGGAGGAGCGCGACGACCCGGATGAAGTCCGCCCGCGTGTGGCGTTTGTCGAAGATCTCCAGGATGTCATTGTCGACCGCTTCGACGGCGCTCGTCACGAAGAGGCAACCCGTCTCCCGCAACCGGGGCAGGTGGGCCTGGTGCCGGAGGAGATGTTCGACCTTGATCGTCACGTCGTAGGTGAGATTGGGAAACCTCCGGTGCAGCTCCTCGACCACGCGCATCGCGTGTTTCGGTCCATTGAAGAAGTCGGGATCGCCGAACGTGATGTGCTGGGCGCCCGCCGCGACCTGTTGCTCGATATCGGCGAGCACCACCTCGGGCTGGACGATGAAGAAGCGGCCGCCGTAGACAGGCACGATCGGGCAGTGGCGGCACAGGTTCTTGCACCCGCGCG
>JACCYX010000077.1 GCA_013696265.1 Chloroflexia bacterium | reverse complement strand
CTCCGAGTTCCTGATCGAATGCGACATGGTGATCACCGCGATCGGCCAGAAGCAGGACAACCAGTTCCTCGGCGAGATGTTCGCCAACACCGATCGGCGTGGCGTGCCCCTGCTGGACCAGAACCTGAAGAGCGAGGTCGACAACGTCTGGGCGGCGGGCGACTACGTCATCAACCCGACCAACTTCATCTCCTCGATCGGCGAGGGCAAGCGCGTGGCCGACCTGATCGACCAGGAACTGCGCGGCGCGGCGCCGAAGAAAAAGGAGATGGAGATCACCCGGGTCCCGACCGAGTACGTCTCGACCCCGAACTCGCTCCTCTCCGAGGGCGTCGCCGAGTGGTCGATGACGGCCATGAGCCGCCGCCTCGTTTGGGGCGACGATTACGCCGGTGTCGGCCGACAGGGGATGCCGATGCTGCCCACCGCCCAGCGCGGCATGGGCACGTTGGACAACACGCTCGAAACCGAGATGGGCTACACCAAGGCGATCGGGTTCGAGGAAGCCAAGCGCTGCCTCCAGTGCCAACTCAACATCTTCATCGACGGCAACCGCTGCATCCTCTGCAACAGTTGCGGCGATGTCTGCCCGCACCAGTGCATCGAAATGATCTCGCCGGACCGCATCTACAGCATCGACAATGATGTCGAGCTGGCGGAGATGGCCCGCGCCGAACTGGGACCTTTCGCGGCGGCGATGGTCATCGACGAGCGGTCGTGCATCCGCTGCGGCCTCTGCGTCGACTGGTGCCCGACCGAGTGCCTGACGATGGACCACTTCCGTGTCACTCCGGCCGAGGAGCGCGAGAGCGTCGGACTCGCGATCGTCGCTGACTAGAGTGGCGCAGACGATTGAACTTTCCGGACAACGGGGTGGCGAATCGCCACCCCGTCGTCATTCTATCCACCAACTCGCCAGCGATCTCATACCAGACCCTGCCCGTCAGGCGACATCACCCGTAGTGCTCGGAAGCAACGCACCCCCATTGTCATTCCGAGCTTGCGAGGAATCCCCCGCGCAGCGGTATTGAGGGTCTGCCACGCACATACCGGCTTCGCCGGGGGATGTCTCGCAAGCTCGACATGACAGTGGATGAGCAGCGGTGAACGTTGATCAACGTAGGACAGAGTATTCAGTGTCCCGACGACAGCCGTATTGCGCATCGAATCTGGGGGAACCAATGCCACGTTACATCGCGCTGTTGCGCGGAATCAACATCGGGGCGAAGAAACGGATCGCGATGGCCGATCTCAAGGCGCTGGTGGAAGGCCTGGGCTGCACCGGCGTCGCCACCTACGTCAACAGTGGGAATGTGGTCTTCAACTCGGGATCGGGTGACGAAACGACCCTCGCCGAGAGCATCGAAGCCGCGCTGATGGCGCGGCACGGGCTCGACGTCCCGGTCGCCGTCCGCTCCGGGCCGGAGCTGGCCGCGATCGTCGCCGCCAACCCGTTCCCGGAGCACGCGAACCAACCGAAGACCCTCCACGTCAGTTTTCTCAGCGAAGAACCCGCCGCCGACCTGGTCGAGGCGCTCGCCAGGGTCGAGCGGGGCGAGGACGACTACCGCGTCGTGGGCAGGAACGTCTACCTCCGCTACCCCAACGGCATGTCGGGGGCGGTGTTCATGGTCAACGGCCTCGACCGGGCGCTGGCCGTGACCTCGACCAGCCGCAACTGGCGAACGGTGCTCACGCTGGCGGACATGACGCGGAACGCACGATAGTGCGATGAGTCAACGCATGCCAAACCACCCAAACCGATCAGCCAGGGATTGATTCGCTCAAACCCCCTTGTGCGGATTCTGACAGCGGCTACAATCGCCCGCGAGTCTATCGATATGTCCATTACGCGATGGACCACGGTCGAGGACAGGCCGGGCAAGGGTCCGGCGCGCATCAGACGGACAAACAGCCGGAAGCGAGGCGTTTTGTGAGTTCATCATTGCGGGTAGGTATTCTTGGGGCGGGCGGCATCGCCAACGTCCACGCACGCGGCTGGAGCGCGTTTCCAAAGAAGGCCACGATCGCCGCCTTCTCCGACGTCGCCACCGATCGCGCCCAGGCCATGAGCGATCTCTACACTGACGGCTCGGCCACGGTCTACGACTCGATCGACGCGGTGGTCGCCGATCCCGAGATCGACGTCATCGACATCTGCCTGCCGCACCACCTGCACGCCGACGCCGTGACCAAGGCGGCGAAGGCCGGCAAGGCGATCCTCTG
>JACCYX010000511.1 GCA_013696265.1 Chloroflexia bacterium | reverse complement strand
TGGCCGAGGAGCAGGACGAGGTCGGGGTCGCGACCGGCGCGGCGGTGACGAGCGTCGGCGGCGACCTGCTCTCGATCGAAGTGACCGTGATGCCGGGCAAGGGCGAGATCCAGTTGACCGGCAAGCTGGGCGAAACCATGCAGGAATCGGCCAAGGCCGCCTTCTCGTACGCCCGCTCGCGGGCCGACCAGCTCGGCATCGATCCCCAGATGTTCGAGAAGAACAACATCCACGTCCACATCCCGGCCGGCGCGATCCCCAAGGATGGTCCGTCCGCCGGGATCACGATGGCGACCGCCCTGATCTCGGCGATGACCGGGGCGAAGGTCCGCCGCGACGTGGCGATGACCGGCGAGATCACGCTGCGCGGCAAGGTGCTGCCGATCGGCGGCCTGCGCGAAAAGACGCTGGCGGCGCACCGGGGCGGGATCAAGACCTTTATCCTGCCAAAGAAGAACGCCAAGGATCTCTCGGAATTGCCGGAGGTGGTCCGCAACGACCTGGAGCTGATCGAGGTGGCCACGCTCGACGAGGTCCTCGAGATCGCCCTTATCCGCGACGGCAAGGATGCCGCCCAGGCAAAGACCTCGACCCCGCCGAACGAGGCCGAGGACAAGCCGGAGCGATCCCGCAAGCCGCGCCCGGACAGCACCAAGCGCGGCAAGATCGAGGCCCCCGGCCTCCAGGACCCAGTACCCGCCTCGATGCGCGGCCAGTAGTGTTCGCTCCGAATCTCGCATCACAGGAACGCCCCCGGCGCAATCGCGCTGGGGGTGTTCCTGTCATGACGCGGACAGTTCGGTTGGGCTGACGATTTCTCCAGAGGATGAATCGTTAATGAAAAATTCATGGCCAGGACGTATCAGGCGTGAGCCTTTCGGGCTCTACTAGGATGAAGGCAACAATTTCCGCCGCCAAGGGCTGACGAAGGGACGGATTCATGCTACGACGATCCGCGGATGGCGATGCCCGGCTGGGCCAGGTGGTGGCCTCCGGCGCCAGTCTCCTCACGCTCGGCGCCGTGCTCTGGCCGGTCGTCCAGAACTGGCGGCGCCTGCCGCGCGACGGTTTCCCGTTCTCCTACTACCCCATGTTCAGTGCCAGGCGAGGAAATACATCGAGCGTGACCTGCGTGATCGGCGTCGACGTCGATGGAAGTCGGCATCAGTTGCATTACCGTTACGCCGGGTTCGGCGGGCACAATCAGGTGCGGCGCCAGGTGCGCCGGATGGCCGTCGAAGGGCGTGCCGGCGACACCTGTGCCTTCGTGATTGCCAACCTGGCGCGAGAACGGCCCAAACTGCACCAGACACTCGCCTCCGTCGAAGTCGTGACCCGCACCTATCGGCTGGACGACTATTTCGGTGGCGGTTCGCGCGAACCACTGCGCGAAAAGATCCACGCCACGGTTGTCGTGCGGGCGGTTGCCCAAACACCGCCCGTGCCTGAAGTCACGCTGGTGGGTGCCATTCACGAGGGGCCCGTATGAACATCCTGCCGCGGAAGGTTGGATCGCATTGGTTCGCGGCGGCGCCCGCCGCCCGGCCGGCGATGCTCCGGATCCTGATCGGCGCCTATTCGTTCACCTACGTGTGGAACCGGCGCGAGATGCTGGACACCATGACCCGCAACGGCGATCCGAACCTCTATGAGCCGGTCGGGCTAACGCGCCTGCACGGGCGCCGGCTGCCGGTGCCGCTGGTGCGGGGGATCGTGGCGGTCACGCTCGCCACCAACGTCGCGTTCGTCTTCGGCTGGCGGCACCAGGTCACGGGTCCGCTCTACAGTGGGCTCTTCTTTTGGTTGATGAGTTACCGCAACTCCTGGTCGATGATCCACCACAGCGACAACGTGCTGGTTTTTCACCTCCTGATCCTCGGCCACACCCCAGCGGCCGACGCGCTGTCGCTCGATGCGCGGCGCGGGGGTGCGCCGGCGTTACCCAGCCTGATCCCCTTCGGACCGGCAGCGTCCCGCCACCCGGCGGGCGACTGGCAATATGGGTGGCCGCTCCAGCTCATGAACGCCGTCACCGTCGCCACCTACTTCCTGGCCGGGGTCGCCAAGCTCAAAGGCCCGTCGGGACTGGAGTGGGCCTCCGGGGAACAACTGCGGCGGCAGATCGCGGTCGACGCGCTGCGCAAGGAAGTGCTGGGCAAACCGGCGGCGCCAATGGCCTACACGCTCTACCGGCAGGACGGGTTGTTCCGCATTCTGGCCGTGGGGTCGCTGGTGATCGAAACGCTCGCGCCGCTGGTGCTGGCCGACAAGCGGCTGGCTCGATTCTGGGCGCTCAACGCCTGGGCGATGCACTGGGGCATCCTGGCCCTGATGAACATCACCTTCCGTTACCAGCTCTCGGGATTGATGTATCTCTCGTTCTTCGATATCGAACGGCTGCTCGACGCGGCGATGCGCTGGGCCGACCAGCAACTGCGCGAGGGCGAGACCTCTTCATAAGGCTTCCCCGCGGGCAGACACGAAGTCCTCTCCTTGCTGACGAGAAATGCCATTTGACGGGAAGTCAGTGTGTTCCAATCCTGTAGGGGAGGGCTAGCGAGCCAAGCTGAACGTCATTTCCCAATCCAATCGCGATGCATCAGCCGTTACCCATGTGAGGGGTGACGTCGAACCATGAACTCGGCTGAGAATTGAAGGTGACAAGACCGGCGCGTGGCTGTACGGTGAGAGGAGCCCAGCCAGTCCCGCCGGGCGATGCGCCGCGTGAGGAGAGCCGCCGTGAGCATCGAGTTTCTGGTCACCACCTTCATCATCGTCGCCACGCCTGGCACCGGCGTGATCTACACGCTGGCGGCGGGTCTCGCGCGCGGCGCCCGCGCCAGCGTGGTCGCCGCGGTTGGCTGCACGCTCGGCATCGTGCCCCACATGGTCGCGGCCATCACGGGCCTGGCGGCCCTGCTGCACACCAGCGCGCTGGCATTCCAGACGTTGAAGTACCTCGGCGTCGTCTATCTGCTCTACATGGCCTGGGCAACCTGGCGGGAGAAGGGGGCGCTCGCGGTGGACGAAGGGGCCGCCCCGCGCCCGGCGTCGAAAGTGATCGTCTCCGGCATCCTGATCAATATCCTCAACCCGAAGCTGACGATTTTCTTCTTCGCCTTCCTGCCGCAGTTCGTGAGCGCCGATGAGCCGCGCGCCCTCCCGCGGATGCTGGAGCTGAGCGCCGTGTTCATGCTGCTGACGTTCGTCGTCTTCGGCGCCTACGGCGTCTTTGCCGCCTCGGTGCGGAACCAGGTGGTGTCGCGGCCGCGGGTGATGACCTGGCTGCGGCGGGTGTTCGCCGGATCGTTCGTCGCCCTCGGCGCGCGGCTCGCGGTGACGCAGCGTTAAGGAAACCGGTTCAGGATCGCGAGGCAATGAGATGTACTTCCAGCATTCGCCGGAGATCTGGCGAGACTTCCCGGAGCTTGTGCCTGGCGTGCTGATTGCCGAGGGCATCCACACAAATTTCGAGGTCGGTCCCCGGATCGCGGCGTTCAACCGCCTCGCGGAGAAGCGGTTCGCGATTGGCCCGGAATCCGAACTTCCCGAAATCCAGGCCTGGCGCCGAGCCTTTTCGAGAATGGGACTCAAGCCCACCCAGTACCGCTGCGCCTCCGAGTCGCTGCTGCGGCGTTTCCGCAAGGAGGGGGCGCTGCCGCCCATCCACCCGCTGGTCGATCTCTGCAACGCGATCTCGCTCGCGTATGCGATCCCGGTGGCCGCGCTCGATCGTTCGCGCATCACCGGAAACCTTGAGGTTCGGTACGCATCAGGCGACGAACGGTACGTAACGTTCTCGGGTGATACCGAGCATCCCGAACCCCATGAAGTGATTTTTGCCGATGACGCCGGTCAGGCGCACGCCCGGCGCTGGACCAACCGGCAGAGCGGCGATTCGGCGGTGCGGGAAGCGACCTCAGCGGTCCTGATCGTCTCCGAGGCGATGCACGCGTCGGCGGCGACGGATGTCGAGCGGCTGATCGCCTCGCTCGCGGACGAAGTGAACGGTATTTGGTCCATCACCCCACAGACCGCCGTGCTGAGCCCAGCCTCGCCCCGCTTCGAATTCTGACGCGGAATCCGGGATGAACGCGGGGCATTCCGCGCCGCGACAGATCCGGGCGGACAACAGGATCGACCACGGTCGGGGAAGCGAAAGTGCGAGTCGCGGGTCGATCCAGGTCCGCCCGTACGAGACGCATGATCCACATTGCGAGAAATCGTAGGGGCGGACCCCGGTCGGGAACCGGATCTGGCAGGCGTGGGTGCAGGGTTGTCCGCCCGCAGGTCACGGCGGCGATATGGGCCGCACCACAACAAGAAGGAGCCTGCGACTCAGGCGGGCGCTGGTTCCAGGTCGAACATCCGGGTCGTCGGACCGTCTTCGTGCAGAATCTCGCCAGCCGGTCCGGCCTCGACCAGCCGGCCGTCGCGCAGGTGCCAGATCGCGGCGGCATCGGCCAGCCGCTCGCGGCGGTGCGTCACCAGCAGGATCGTGCCGGGAAAGGCCGCGAGAACACGGTCGACGACGGTCGAGGCATCGGGATCGAGGTTGGCGTCCGCCTCATCGAGCAGGAGGATACGCGGGCCGCCGAGGATGGCGCGAGCGAGGGCGATTCGCTGCCGCTGCCCGGCCGAGAGGTTGCCGCCACCGTCCGTCAGCCTGGTTTCCTCACCGCTAGGGAATACTCGCAGCACGTCGGGTATCTCGCAGAGGCGCCAGACGCGATCGATCTCCTCGTCGGTGGCATCAGGATATCGGTATCGGAGATTGTGTCCGATCGTCCCGCGGATCAGCGGAAAGTCCGGCCCCGCGACTCCGATCGCTTCCCGGATCGAGGCCAACGTGGCCCCCGCCAGATCCTGCCCATCGACGTGGATGGAACCTGAACTCGGATCGATCAGTCGGACGGCGAGGGAGAGCAACGTCGTTTTTCCGGCGCCGTTGGGACCGACGATGACCACCAGACTCCCCGGCTCGGCGGTAACGGTGATCCCGGTCAGGCTGTCGTCAAGCCATACGTTGTCGAACGTGAGGCGGCCCGGTCCTGGTCTGAGCGGCGTGGCGCCAGACGCTTCCTCCAGGGAGCCAGGGCCCACCAGGAACCGGCCAACCTTCTCGAAGGCAACGCGGGCGTCCTGCCGGTAGGCTTCGACCCGCCCGAGGTCGCGCAACGGCGCCGTCAACAACCCGACGATCGCCATCGCGGCCACCACGGCGCCTGGGCTGGCGCGTCCGGCGCCAACCTCGACCGCGCCGACGGCGATGGTCACGGCGGTCGCCATCGCGGCGGAACCTTCCCCCAGACCCAGCAGGTTGCCCGTCGCCCGCGCCCGGTCGATCGTGGCCGTGCGCAGCCGCTTTGACTGGCGGCGCAGGCGATCGTGTTCCCGGTCAGCCTGGCCGAAGGCGTGGATCACCCCGATCGCCGCCACCTGCTGGTTGACATTGGCCGACAACCGCGCCCGGCGGCGGCGGCTCGCCCGCGACGCCGTTTCGACGTTTCGGCCAAGCCGGAGCGTGAGCAACCCCGAAAGCGCCATCACCCCGGCCAGCGCGACGGCGATCGGCCAGGCAATGATGAACATGGCCGCGAGCACCCCCACGATCGTGACCCCGGCCACAATGAGCCGGGCGATACCCCGGCTGACCCACAGCCTGATCGCCGAAAGATCGCCCACGAAGCGAAGCGTGGTCGCCCCGTGACTCCGCTTCTGCAGCGCCCTGGGAGAGACCGTGACCAATTGCCGGTGCAGTTTCATCCGGACGTTGTGGACGTAGTCCTGCCCGAGCCGCTCGCTCTCCACGCGCTCCCGGGCCCGCAGCCACCCCGACAGAACCGCCGCGCCCGCCATGCCTCCCCCCAGCCAGGCGATGTCCCCCGGCGCCAGGGGCGCCGCGCCGACCAGGAGGCGGTCGAACGCGCGCTCGACCAGCAGCGCCATGCCGATCGCCGCCGACGCCTGGCCCAGCCCGTTGAGGATGAGCATGGCCAGCATCGGCATCCGCCGTCGGTTGAAGAGTCGAGGCAACTGTTCCATGGTTCTCCGTCGTCGACGGCGATCGCGTCGTTACGCCGCGATCGCCAGGTAGCCGAGGCGGTCCACGATACCGGCGTCGCAGAGAGCGTAGAGGTCCAGGACCGGCACATCCACCGCCGCCACGGCTTCGCGCATCGCCAGCGGCGAGGCGGTCAGCAGGCCGCCGACGCCAGCCACCGGCAACCCGTGATCCTGCAGCCAGTTGACTCCGGCGGTGGCGCCCATCGCATCCCCGGCGGCGAAGATCACGCCGTCAACCTGCGCCCGGAAGTTCGGCGAGGCGAGGAGACAGGCTGTCTCGTATTGATACAAGCCGTCGGCCACCTCGAGGATGATCGCCTCGGCGCCGCCGGCGGCGAGGTGCCCGGTCAGGGTCGAGACGATTTGCTCGACCTCGGGAAGCGGAACCTTGTAGGTGCTCGGGTAACCCGCGTCCGTGAAGTCGAGCACGGTTTGGGCTCCGGCGTCGCGCATCAACCAGAGATCTTTGCCCGCGCCGGTGCCCGTCACCTTCGCGGCGCCGACGTTCAAGCCCGCGCGGGTCAGCCCGTTGACGATCCCGGCGGCGGTGGTGGTCTTGCCCGCGTTCATGGCGGTGCCGACCACCGCGATGGTGCGGGGGCGGGGCCCGATGTACGGTGTGGACGGCAGCCCGAATTCACGAAGATTGACGACCCGGCCAGACCGGTCCGCCAACAGGCCAACCGGCTCGATCACGGTCGGGAACTCCATGTCGAAATGCCAGGACACCACCCGCGCCGCGACGCCGCCGCCGGCGACCATGTGACAGTAATCGAGATCGTTCGGGACCTCGGCCTCGAACTGGTCCGGCGCGTACCGGTTTCCATAGCAGAGCACGACCTCATCATCGAGATAGAGTTCGGCCTTGCGGCCGCCAGGCAACTCGACCCGCGGGTGTTGCCCCACCTCCATCACCCGGGCCAGGACCAGATCGCCCTCCCGGGGAATGCTTGCGCCGTTGACGAGGGTGGTCAACGTCCCTAGCTCCGCGCGCCGGGTGGTGTAGGCCGCCTTGGCGCGGCCCAACCGTCCCGCTTCGAGAAAGTTGGTGCTCATCATCATCTCCCTACCTGCTACGTAGACCCGTGCCGCTCGATGATCCGCCGTTACGCTAAAGGAGAGGCGCGACCACGGGACGGCGATACAGGGAAGACATTAAGGGATCGATAAATACCGTGGATGAGTGCCAATCCAGGTTCCACCTGACGTGGCGCGTACTTGGCTACAGGAAGGATTCGAGGAAACGAACGGCTTCCAGTTTCTCCGCGAACACGCCTCGAATGCTGTCGCCATTCGTGTATTGCACACTCATCTCAAATTTGTGCAGTGGAATATGAGCTTCCCGGCTTCCTTCGTAAAGGCGGGCGAGTTCGATTGCTTCCTGAACCAAGCCGAAGGACTGTTCGATTCCATGCAGTGGAATGACCGACACGGTACGAACGCATCGCGAGATCGACGAATTCAGTGATTCCAGGAAGCCTTCGATCTGCTGATCCTCGGACGAGATCAAGGCTTTCTTGAGGGCGATCATGTCGTCGCCAGTCAACTGGTTCCAGGCAGCTATCTTGCGGGCAAATTCGGATTCTTCCGTATGTTCGTCAGAAGCCGCATCAATACCTACCTAACTGAACGCGGCGAAAACGTCATCGGAGTCCCAATGGATGACACGGATGCCCTTGGACCGCAATTGCGCAAGCGAAGGTTGGGTGAACTCCCCAGAAAGGACGCAACCCAGAAATGGTTGGACATCCTGATAGGTCACACCCAACGGAGAGAGGGCAGCTTCTATTTCCTGCGCCTTCGCCTTTGAATGCTTCGTATACTTTCGCCAGGCGGTTTCCACGAACGCAACCGGAATTCCAATCGACTCCTCGGTTCCCCCACGTTCGAGCACGTAGTCCAGATCATGAAAATTCCCGAACACGTCTTGCCACTGCACCAGTTTTCCGCGACGTGCCTTCCGAATACCCTTGGAATCGAGGAAAAGCCGGTGCTCCTCGGCAACACTCTGGAGTATCTCAAGCGTCGCCGCCTCGAAGACGTCACCGATGATTTGACCCCATCTGTGGGCGTTCGACTTGGCCATGTGCTCGATCCTCCACTAGCCAACCAATCGGAGACGCCCTTCACAAAGCGGCACTCGATGCTTTCGATTTCTCCATTTGACGTTGCGATCGCGGGTTTTTTCAAACGACGCGCCCGTGAACCCCGCACGCTCGGCCAGCTTGATATTCCACTCCATTACCGGAACGTAAGCACCGTAGGGGGCGGAATCCCCGATGACGAACACGATTTCAGATTCCGATTTGCAGACCCTGCGCAACGCATCCCAGGTTCGTGCCATATCCGCGAAGTATGCGGCCACCATCAAGTGATAGTTTTTCCGGCCACCGTGATGGTCGCGCTCATTCGCCATCCGAACGCAGATGTCCCTCAGTTCGTCCTTGATCGGTTCCACCGACGGATTCTCGACCAACTCCGTAATGTCATCGTGCTTTTCCCGCATGTGGTGAGAGCACGACCTGACGAGATGGCGTCGCACGACCTCCTACAGATCGCCCCAACCCGACACCTCACCGAAAAAACTCATCTCCAAACGCGTTGAGTCTGCATAGTCGTAGTTATTCGGATAAGGCGGCGAAGTAATGACCAAATCGATTGAATCGGTCGATACATCGGTCAGCGTGCGCGCGTCTCCCTCGAACATCCGCGCCCGGGGGCTGGCTTCGGTCGCGCTCCGGATCATGTCGAACCGCATGGCCGCAACCATCGACGAAAACGCCTGGAATGGAGCCAAGGGGGATTTCTTGGTCTTGTTCGGCAGGATATATTGCCACGGGGCGGTGCCGGCCCCGGATGTCGACCGCAAGATCGACACCAGGGCGAGCCAGGAAAGCGTCGAACCAGCACTCTGGTCATCGAGTTCTTCCCAGGCTCGCCGGAGCCGATCCAATTCATCCAGGTTCCCCGACGAATAGCACCTCTCGATGAGTGACGGATAGTGGCCCGTATCGGCGGCAACGTCCCTCGCCAGGCTTT
>JACCYX010000059.1 GCA_013696265.1 Chloroflexia bacterium | reverse complement strand
TCCGGGAAGTGCGGGAGGAAGTGGGGTTGGCCATTGAGGTTGGGCCAATCCTCGGCGTGCTTTCGGAACCCGCCGAGCCGGTCGTCCTCCTGGTCTACCCGGCGACCTCGGCGGTCGGCGAACCTGTCGCGGGTGACGACCTGACCGAGATCGGCTGGTTCGCGCCGGACAACCTCCCCAACCTCGCCTTCGATCACGACCCCGAAATCCTGCGCCTCTGGCAGGACTGGCGCGGCGCTCGCGCCATCCCTCAACGGCCCGGCGTCGTTTCCTGACGATCGCCCCGGCGGCCGACTTCCCCACTCCCATCGCAATCAGACCCGTGCCGACAATGTTCGGCATCCTTCGACATGCCACAGAACGGATTCATTATGTCACTCACATCCGCTCGTCCCCGTCTGCTCACCGGGGACCGTCCCACTGGCCCGTTGCACCTCGGCCACCTGGTCGGCTCCCTGCGCAACCGGGTCCGGTTGCAGGCGACCTACGACGCGTATTTCATCATCGCCGACCTGCATATGCTGACCACCAGGAACACTCCGGAAGACATCGCGCAGATCGACCAGCGGGCATGCGGGCTGGTGCTCGACGCCCTCAGCGCCGGGATCGAGCCGGAACACGCCGACTTCTACCTCCAGTCGGCAATTCCGGAAGTCCATGAACTGGCGGGGTTGCTCCAGAGCCTGGTCACGGTTTCACGCCTGGAGCGCCTGCCCGCCCTGAAGGACATGGCGCGCGACTCCGGGCTGGACATGTCGTTCGCGCTGCTCGGCTACCCGGTTCTGCAATCGGCCGACATCCTCTCGGTCCGAGCCAACGCCGTGCCGGTCGGCAAGGACAACTACGCCTTCGTGGAGATCACGCGAGAACTCGCCCGGCGCTTCAACGGCCGGTACGGCGAGGTCTTCCCGATTCCCGAGATCATCGCCGGCGAGGCGCCGACGCTCATCGGCACCGATGGCAAGCGCAAGATGAGCAAGAGCCTCGACAACGCGGTCGCCCTCAGCGATGACGCCAGCACGGTCCGTCGCAAGGTGATGCGGATGTACACCGATTCCAACCGGATCAGCGCGGACGTGCCCGGCACGGTCGAGGGTAACCCGGTCTTCGCCTGGCTCGATGTCTTCGCCGTTGACACCGACCGCGTCGAGGAACTCAAGCGGTGGTACCGGGCGGGCGCGGTCGGCGATGTCGAGGTCAAGGAGTACCTGGTGGGCGTCGTCAACGACGTGCTGGAGCCGATGCGGGAACGGCGGGAACGGTTCTCGAAGCCCGGACTGGTCGAGCAACTGATCGAGGACGGCACGGGCCGGGTGCGGGCGGAAACCCAGGAGACGGTGTACGCGATGAAGCGGGCGATGGGCCTGACGGGCGCCTGGAACCGGATTCGCCGCCGTGCGGAACGGGCGAGGTGATTCGGTGCATCCGCAGCCGATCGTGGCCCTTGCCAACCTGGCGCGAAGCGCCTTAATTGTCATTCCGCACGGAGCGCCAGCGACGGAAGGAATCTCCTCACCGCAGTGAGCATTGGTGGATGTGGCCCTGCGGGGCGAGATTCCTCTGGTCGGCTTCGCCTCCCGGCGGAATGACGTTTAATCGCTTCGCGCAAAGCTACGCCCAGCCGTCGAGCATCTTCTTGGTTTCGTCGCGGTGGGTCGTCTCGTCGGAGAGCATCTCTTCGAGCTGGACCTTCAATCCGATTTCGCCCGCCGCTTCGGCCTGGTCGATCCGCTGGCGGTAGTTCTCGACCGTTTCGGCCTCCGCTTCGTAGATGAAATGGAGCATCTCGCGGGTGTGGTCCGAGGTCTTGACCGGCCGCGGTTCGACCACCGGCGTCCCGCCGAGCGAGGCGATCTTGTCCGCCAGGTACTGGGCGTGACGCTGCTCGTCCGGAATCTCGGCTTGCAGGAACTGGACGAGCTGGGGCCGGTAGGGACCGGTGACCCGGGCCGAATACTGGATGTAGCTGATGATCGCGTTGTACTCGCCGGCGAGATCGTCGTTCAGCCCATCGATGAGGGTCTTGAGCGTCTGTTCCTGGGTCATGAAAATTGCTCCTTGTTGATCGAGTCCCGTGAGGACCCACCCGTCCTCCAATGACGCCCCGCAGTATAGCGACTCCAGGCCGTGGAATCCGGCCGACCGGACCAACTCGACAGTCGATTTTTCCTGTCACGGGCGAGAGACGGCAAACTTTTCCTGACGCGAAATCGGCCCGTTCGCGGGATTTGCCTGGCTTGGAATGCTCGACCGTCGCCGTACACTGGAGACAACGCTGAAGGCGCGACGCATCACGCGAAAGGGCGGACATGGGTGACCTGATGGTTGCGCGAACGCAGATGGCGACCTCGCTCGGCTTCCACATCATCTTCGCGGCGCTGGGGATGGGCCTGCCGCTGCTGATGGTGATCGCCGAGGGGATTGCCCTGCGGACCGGAAACCCGAACTACCTGGCGCTGGCCAAGCGGTGGTCGAAGGCGTTCGCGATCCTGTTCGCGGTCGGCGCGGTGTCGGGCACGATCCTCTCCTTCCTGCTCGGGCTCCTCTGGCCGCGGTTCATGGATTTCGCGGGCGGCATCTTCGGCATGCCGTTCTCGCTGGAAGGTTTCGCCTTCTTCGTCGAGGCAATCTTCCTCGGCATCTACCTCTACGGCTGGAACCGCCTCTCGCCCCTCGCCCACTGGCTTTCCGGCATCCCGGTTGCGGTTGCCGGGGCGGCCTCCGGCATCTTCGTCGTTTCGGCGAACGCCTGGATGAACAGCCCCGCCGGCTTCGACATCGTTGACGGCGAAGTCACGAACGTCGATCCGGTGGCGGCGCTGCTCAACGACGCCTGGTTCCAGCAGGCGCTGCACATGACGCTGGCCGCCTACACCGCGACCGCGTTCGTCGTGGCCGGCGTCTACGCCTGGGGCATGCTGCGTGGCCACCGCGACGCTTACCACCGGAGCGCGCTCAAGATCGCGATGGGACTGGGTGTGATCGTCTCGATGCTCCAGGCGGTCAGCGGCGACCTCAGCGCCCACTGGGTCGCCCAGAACCAGCCGGTGAAGTTCGCGGCGATGGAGGGCCTGTTCGAAACCGACACCAACGTCCCGCTCACGATCGGCGGCTGGCCCGATCCCGAGACGCGGAAGACCCGCTGGGCGATCGAGATTCCGGGCCTGCTCAGCTTCCTGGCCGAGCGTGACTTCGACGCCGAGGTGATGGGGCTCAATGACGTGCCGATGGAGGATCAGCCGGAACCACGGGTCGTCCACCTCGCCTTCCAGGTAATGGTCGGGATCGGGACGACGCTGATCCTGG
>JACCYX010000047.1 GCA_013696265.1 Chloroflexia bacterium | reverse complement strand
CCGGCCGCGAGCAGGAGCAGCCGGCCGACATCGTGATCGTCTCTGGCTACACCCTGATGAACGTCAAGCTGCTCCTGATGTCGCGTGGCGGAACTCATGGCGCCGGGGTCGGCAACGACCGGGCGATGGTCGGCAAGAACTACACCTACCAGCTCGGCGGCGGCGGGTCGTCCGGCGTGATCGACGGTGAGCGGCTCAACCGCTACATGGGCAACAGCTGCACGGCGGCCCTGGTCCACGACTTCAACGCCGACAACTTCGATCACGCGGATCTCGATTTCATCGGGGGCGCCTCGATCAGCTCGGGCGGCGGCGAAACCAACCCGATCAGCTCGGTTGGCGGGGTGCCGACCGCCAGCGGCAAGACGTGGGGACAGGAGTGGAAGGACGCCCTGCGCCAGAACTGGGACAGCCTGGTGAGCGTCGGGACCCAGGGCGAGAGCCTACCCTACGAGGATTCGTTCCTCGACCTCGACCCGACCTACCGGGACCGCTACGGCTTCCCGCTGCTGCGGATCACGTTCGACTGGCACGAGAACGACTACAACCTGATCCGCTACCTTTCGCCGCGGATGCGCGAGATGCTGGAGGGGATGGGCGCCACCAACATCCGGACCGCGGAGGAACTCGCCCCCTACCGGATCGGCCCGTACCAGAGCACGCACAACACCGGCGGCGCGATCATGGGCACCGACCCGGGCAACTCGGTGGTCAACAAGTATTCGCAGGTCTGGGACACGCCCAACGTCTTCGTAACCGGAGCATCGAACTTCCCGCAGAATCCGGGGATGAACCCGACCGGCACGGTCTGCGCGCTGGCCTATCACACGGCGGACGCGATCATCACCCAGTACCTCAACGACCCCGGTCAGGTCATGTCGTAACCGGCCCGAGGCCACGGCGGTCGTCTTCCGATTGGGAGATGGCCGCCGCACTCGCCTGGTGTGTTCACTGCAACGCGGCCACAACGAAGACCGTCATTCCGACGAAGGAGGAATCCCTGCGCGAAGCGCTTCGGCCGCGGGCCGACCCCCGGTTCACAGCCGCTCAATCCCCAGACCAGACACCGGCTCCGCCGGATGCGCTTCGCGCAGGGATGTCTCGCTGGCGCTCGACATGACGGAAAGGGAATCCGCCTCAACCGGGCACACCAAGAGGCACGAATCACACGGATTTCCTGCCTGTTTCCCTTGAAAAACTCTCGGGAAAATCGTATAATATGTCTACACACAAAAGGTAAGCGGAGCATCACATGTTGGCCGCGGAGGCCAACCCGGAAGGCAAGAATCGTGGCGAAGAACGGGGCAAAGGGCGGCGGCCGGCGGGGTGCTATCCGCAACAGGACGCAATTTCAGTTGCCGAGCGGGCACTGGGCGAAGCGGGATATCCGAACCGGCGAAATCATCAGCGTGAAGGCGGACCGCAAGCCGTACAAGGGCGTGGTGCGGGAGCAGCACGCACCGGCAACGTACGTGCTGCCGGGCACGTCGACGCGCCCGAAAACCGTGCGCGTCGCGCTCCCGCCGATCGTTGCCCGGCCCGCCTGGCGCACCAGGCACGAGTTGCCACTGACCCGGCCGGAGCACGGGATGGTTTCGCCGACGATGGGCGAAGTGTAACGGGACCATGTGCCAGGCATCATGAACGAGGAAGGGCGGCGATCGGTGATCACCGCCCTTCGCCACGTCAATCCAGACGACTCGATGCGTCGATGGAGCCCCGGCAACCGGTATCATGTATGCCTTGTTCAGCTACCAGGGAGACAATGCGTTGACCACCTCACACGGCACGACCCTGACGGCCATCACGCTCAATTCGCTGGACCCGTCGACCCTGGCCCGCTTCTACGAACGACTCCTGGGCTGGACGATTTTCCGCGACGAGGGCGACTGGGTCGTGCTCCCAAACCCGGCGGGCGGAATCGGGCTCTCGTTCCAGACGGAAGACCTCTACGTGCGTCCCGTCTGGCCGGCGAAGGCTGGCGAACAGCAGATGATGCTGCACCTCGAGATTCAGGTCGACGATCTGGAGGCTGGCTGCGCCCACGCCCAGGCGTGCGGGGCAACCCTCGCCGATTACCAGCCGCAGGATGACGTTCGCGTCCACCTCGACCCGGACGGCCACCCGTTCTGTCTCTACCTCGACGGCGAGTGAACGAGCCAGGCATGCGCCAGTCAACTGGTTCGAGGATATTCCTTGATTGCCACCCAAGCCAATGCCGGTGATCCGCGGAGACGCAACACCGCTATGATCATCCATCCGCAGAGGTTGTCGATGAGTTCGGTTCATCAATCCATTCTCGATCGGGTTCTTCACGAACTGACACACATGCCGGTGATTGCCGCAATTGCAGCCTACGGTTCAACGGCATCCAAGGAGTGGACGCCTGAATCTGACCTTGATCTTGTTCTGATCCTGAACATTGAGGCGCCAGTCAATAGTGTGCATTTTTTCGTTGATGGAGTGCCTGTAGATATAAACCTCAAGGATCGAGATCGTTGGACGGACGGTGACCTTGGCTGGCTTCCTCCAAACGGAGTTGAAGCCGTATGGGATCCTGAGCGGCTGTTTGAAGACGTGTCGTCACCTCCGAGTGCTACGTCCGACGCCGAGCAGTATCGCTACGCACACCGACACCGATTGCACAAACTGCAAAAGTGGATTCGTCAAGACGCCGACATAGCGGATCTCCTGGCCGCGGGAGCGACCCACTGGATTGCGGTTTCCTACTTTCACGCACGGGGTATGCGATTTCCAGGCATCGACCAGGCAGTCTTCTATTGGCGTACTCACGAACCCCAAATGGTCGATCTGCTTGTCGGTGCGGCAATGGAGCGAGAGGACCGTCTAAAGAGAGTTAAACGAGCATCTGAAATTGCTCTTTCTCCGGTTGGAGGTCTATGGAGTGCCAATGAGATTTACCTCACCGGCTGGAATGGCCCACCTGCGACCGATGAGACGCGACGCGCAAAAGTGTTACTTGAGCCAATTTTCTCGCTGGCGGACGAGCAATGACACAGTGCATGCATATTTGGGCAGCATGGCAATCAACCGCTGACATTATGCTGGTTGCCGAGTAAAGCCGAAGAAGCCCCCAACGAGAACAACAGATAGGTGGACTTCACCCTCATCATTGCTTGTGACGTTGCAAATACATCCACGCAATATGGCGCGAGCTACGCCACGGACGAGAAGGGCGGCGAACACTCATCGCCGCCCTCGTTCGTCTTGAATTGGGCTACTCAATCTCGAAGATGGTCTCGATCTCGACCGCAACGTCGCTCGGTAACGCCTGGAGGCCGACCGCTGACCGGGCGTGGACACCCTTCTCGCCGAAGACCGCGAAGTACAACTCCGACGCGCCGTGGACCACCGCAGGGGTATCCGGGAAGTTCGGCGCGGCGTTGACCATGCCGAGCACCTTGACCACCCGCTTGATCCGGCCCAGATCGCCGAGCACGGATTTCGCGGCGGCGATCTGGTTGATCGTGCAGTCGCGCGCCGCTTGGTAACCTTCCTCCACCGTCAACGTGTCGCCGACGCGGCCCTTCCAACGCGGGTCACTGGGCGTCGAGCCCGAGAGGTAGAGCAGGTTGCCGCTGATCACGCCAAGGGCGACGGCGGGGTGGAAGGTCGTCTTCTCCCCAATCTCGATCCCAAGTTCCTTCAGTTTGTCGTCCGGGTG
>JACCYX010000034.1 GCA_013696265.1 Chloroflexia bacterium | reverse complement strand
TCCCACGACCGCCGGCGGGAGAACCGGCGCCGGGTCCAGTCCCTGTACACTTTGGCCGTGATCTTTCCACGAGGCTTGGTCAATCGGCGCGGTTCCAACGGAGAAATCAATCATGGGTACCCTTGGCTGCGGCCTGGCCGTGCTCGCCGCGATGTTCATGCTGCTGGGTCTGATTCCGTTCCTGGGTTGGCTCAACTGGTTCACGTCGCTACCGCTGGCGCTGGTGGCGACGGTGCTCTTTTACCTGGAACTGCGGGAGCCGCCGCGCACTTCGTTTGCCCAGGCTGGCTTCCTGCTCTCGACGATCGTGGTCTGCATCGTCATTTTCCGCCTGATACTCGGCGGCGGGTTTGTTTGATCGGTGGGCCTGACTCTCACTGCGTCTCTCACAAAAGATCGTCATTCCTCCTTCGTCGGAATGACGATTTGGCAGTATCGAAGTATTGTGCACCTGCGAGGCACGACGATAAGTGACCGCCACCGTGCCTCCGCATCTGGAGCAGCGACCATTGAGTGAATCATCAGCCGCCACCCGGATCGTGCCGATCACCAGGGACCTGCTCGAACCGTGCTGGCAACTTCGCCTGCGTGCGCTCAAGGATCACCCCGAAGCGTTCGGCCAGCCGTACGATGAGGCGGCGGCGCTCACGCCAGCCGACATCCTGCAGACCTTCGACACCTTCTGGGATTTCGGGGACAACCAGGTCTTCGGCGCGGTCACGGGGGATGGAAACGTCGTCGGGATGACCGGCGTGGCGGGCTGGAACCGGGCCAAAATGCGCCACCGGATGGACATCTGGGGTGTCTACGTCGCGCCCGAATACCGGGGCCGAGGCATCTCCGATCGATTGCTCGACGCCGCCATCGCCCATGCGCGACGCATCGACGGTGTGCTTCAATTGCACTTTCAGGTTGTCTCCAGCAACCACGCCGCCCTGAAATCATATGAGCGGTCGGGGTTCGTGCGTTGGGGGCGCATGCCCCGCGCCGACATCATCGACGGCCAGGCGCTGGACAACGATTTCATGGTCCTCATGCTGGACGCGCCGGGCGACGGCATGGGGATCGATCCGGAAGGGACCTTTTCGTGACGCAACGGCCTATGCCAACACCTGACCAGTTCACCGACGCGACCTGGGAAGACATCCTCCCGCTTTACGAATCTCTGGTGGCTGAGCCGCTCGATCCCGACGACCGCCCCGGCATCGAAGCCTGGCTGCAGGACTGGAACGCGCTGGACGAAGCACTCGGCGAGGCGGCCAGCCTGGCCAACGTCGCCTACTCGTGCGACACCACCGACCCCGCGGTCGAGGAAGCCTACCTCCGCTTCTCCGGCCAGATCGGGCCGAAGCGCGGCGAACAGGTCGTGCGGCTCTCCCGCAAGCTGGTCGATTCCGCCTACACGCGGGACGATCTCGCCACCACGATCCGCCGGTTCAAGACCGATCAGGACCTCTTCCGCGAAGAGAACGTGCCGCTGGAGCAGGAACTCCAGGGGCTCAACGCCGAGTACGGCAAGATCACCGGCAGGATGACCGTCAACTGGCGCGGCGAGGACATCCCCATTCCCCGGCTCAGTCCGTTCATGCTCGATCCGAACCGCTCCACGCGCGAGGAAGCCTGGAAGCTCCAGTTTAAGCCGTACATCGACCGGCGCGACGATCTCGCCACCGTCTTCGACAAGCAACTGGAGAAACGGCAGCAACTCGCCCGCAACGCCGGATTCGCGAACTACCGCGACTACACGTTCGAGTCGAAGCATCGCTACGACTACGCCCCAGCCGATTGCGAGACCTTCCACGCCTCGGTCGAGCAGACATTCGTCCCCGCCATCAGCCGCCGGTTCGAGCAGCGCAAGCGGCAGATGGGCGTCGATGCGCTCAAGCCCTGGGACACCAGTCACGACCCGCTCGGCCTGCCGCCGCTGAAACCGTACGATTCGGTCGATGATTGGAACGCGAAGTCGGAGGCGATCTTCCGCCGGGTCGATCCCGCCTTCGGCGACTATTTCGGCACGATGCGAAGCGAGCACCTGCTCGACCTGGAGAGCCGCAAGGGCAAGCGTCCGGGCGGGTTCTGCACCAGCTTCCCCTACCGCAAGCGCCCGTTCATTTTCATGAACGCCAGCGGCGTGGGCTCCGACGTGCGAACCCTGCTGCATGAGGCGGGTCACGCCTTCCACGGCTTCGAGTCATCGAACCTGCCATTCCTCTACCAGCGACAGTACGGCAGCGAGATGGCGGAAGTCGCCTCGATGTCGATGGAACTGCTCTCGGCGCCGTACACGCGGGAGGAATCGGGCGGGTTCTACAACGACGCCGACTACGTCCGGGCCCGCACCGAGCACCTGGATGGCATCCTCGAAATCTTCGCCTGGGTGGCGACCGTCGATGCCTACCAGCACTGGCTCTACACCGACCCGGCGGCGGCCGACCGCGACGCGCGGGACGCGAAGTGGCTGACCGTGTGGGAGCGCTTCAACCCCGGCGTCGACTGGACCGGCCTGGAAGCCGAGCGGACCGCCCGCTGGCACAAGCAACTCCATATTTTTCTCTACCCGTTCTATTACATCGAGTACGCGATTGCGCAATTGGGTGCCCTCCAGGTCTGGCGCAACAGCCTCAGCGACCAGATGAAGGCGACGGCGGACTACCGGGCGGCGCTGGCGCTGGGCGG
>JACCYX010000020.1 GCA_013696265.1 Chloroflexia bacterium | reverse complement strand
TGGTATCGACCAGCCCGCCGCCTTCGTACTTGAACGTTTCACTGATGCTCATGCCGTGGGTTTCCTCCTCTGGTAACGCTCGATGTTTGAGTCATGAATGTGATTCCGATGGTGCGTGGTGATCGCCCCGCGAGATCGAAACCTGGCGCCGGGCGATCCGCCACCGGGCCAACCCGTACAGGATCGGGATCGCCGCGAAAAGCGCGATCCGGTAGACCAGCGCGGCCGCGATCACCGGGTCGCCGGGCACGCCGGCTAGCCGGGCGACCGCGTACATCAGCGCCTCGCGGACGACGGCGCCGCCCGGGATCGGGCTCAGCATCCCGACCAGGATCGGGAGCGTGGTCAACCCCAGGATGAATTCGAACGACGAGTCCACGCCGAATGCCGTGACCAGGAGAGCAAGGACGACCCCCTGGATCACCCAGTAAACCGTCGTCGTCGCCAGCGCGAGCGCGGCCTCGGCCGGCCGATCGCGAGGCGCGAGCAGGATTCGCTTGCCGGATTCGAACAACCGCGCCCGGCGGTCAGCCGTCCTCAGGAACCACCAGGCACCCAGGGTGACGATCGCCACGAGGGCGATTCCGGCTACGGCGTAAGTGCGGATCGAATCCGAGAGTTCACTTCCGACCGCACTCGTCGAGCCATTGGCCAGGAAGAGCCACAGCAATGTGCCGGCCCCGAGGACGATCACATCGACGCCGATTTCCCATACCGCGATCGTCCCGGTGGCGCGGGCGTCGAGGCCGAGGGCGCGCTTCGTCAGCGCCGCCCGCGACGGCACCGCCAGGCCGATCGGGGCGGCGTAATTGATGACGACCGACGTCAGGAACGCTTCCGCCGCGCGCGCCAGGTCCGACGTCCCTTGGGCCATGCGCACCAGAACGTGCCATCGGTAGCAGAGCAGCCCAAGACTGGCCACGTAGACCGGAGCGGCCACGATCAGCAGCGTGTAATCGGCGTCGCCTACGACGTCGAACAGGTCACGGAGGGAACCCTGGAACCAGAGCACGACCAGGGCGATGGCCACGCTGAAGCCGAAGATGAGCGGGGTTGGAATTCGCGACATCGGCGCGAGCCACGCCCGCCAGCGAGGCGGCGTGACGTTCGTCGGCTGCTCGTGTCCGGTCAAGCGGCGGGTCCGCCCGGTGTCCGCGTCCCCAGGTCGGGTCGAGTTGCCAGGCCCACGGTTGCGCTGAGCGGGAGTCGCTGGGCTGCCACCGGCGCGTTGGAGCGGTGCGCCTGGAACTCGCCCAGGAGACCCAGGCCGAAGAATTGGGCGCCGATCACCACGAGCAACACGGCGAGCAGCAGCGCCGGCCGGGTGCCGATCGAGTGGTCGAGCACGATGCGTTCGAACGAGAGCATGAGTCCAAGGAGGATGCCGAGCGCCATCGAAATCAGGCCTGGCAATCCGAAGAGGTGCATCGGACGTTGCCGGTACTGGGTCAGGAAAATGACGGTCAGTAGGTCGAGAAACCCCTTGGTGAGGCGGGACCAGCCGTACTTGGAGGAGCCCCATTTCCGGGCGTGGTGCTTGACCGGAAGTTCGCCGATCCTGAACCCTTCGGCATTGGCCAGCACCGGAGTGAACCGGTGAAGCTCCCCGTACAGCCGGATCGAGGATGTAACTTCCCGCCGGTACGCCTTGAAGCCGCAGTTGAAATCGTGCAACTGGACACCGGTAGTCTTGCGCACCGTCCAGTTGAAGACCCGGCTCGGCGCGGTTTTGCCCAGTGGGTCCTGGCGTCGCTGTTTCCAGCCGGACACGAGATCATATCCCTGGTCGAGCATGGCGAGGAAGTTCGGCAGTTCGTCAGGATCATCTTGCAGGTCGCCGTCCATCGTGACCACGACATCGCCGGTAGCCAGGGCAAAACCGTTCGCGAGCGCCTGGGCCTTCCCAAAATTGCGCCGGTGACGCAGGCCGATGACGCGGGCATCGCTGGCGCTCAGGCTGGAAACGAGCGCCCACGTGCCGTCGCTGGAGCCGTCATCGACGAATACGATCTCGAACGGCATGCCGATCCTGGTGAGGGAGTCGACCAGGCGGGCGTAGAGTTCGGGGAGGTTGCCTTCCTCATTCATGACCGGCACGAGGATCGTCAGGGAAGTGATGCGACCGGGCCCGATGTCGCCTTCCAGACTCAAGACATCGCCGACGGCGGCGGGCGCAAGGACGCGAGCCGGGCTGGTCCGGGCCGGTGTCTGGATGTCCGTTGAGGAGATTGCCGCGTCCACGTTCAGTACCGCTCCCTGGGAATCCGCTGGCTGGGACCCTCCGCCGCCAGCCAGCGACGGCATTCGCGGCACCGGTCGACGGAAATCCGGTCATTCGACCGCCAGACTATAGCGTTGATGACGGCGGACACGCAAACCGGACGAGCCTGGAGACTCGCCCGGTGCGGAGATCGTGGTCTGGTCGCGGTCAACTGATCGGCGCGCCCAGCCCGTCACTATCCTCGGGCGTCGCGTCATCCTCGGCGGCCAGGTGCGAAACATAGGTCAGGACGCCATGCTCATCCGTGATGTAGACGTCCATGAGGTCAGCTGGCGCTTCCGGGAACATGAACATCTGCATCACGGCGCCGGTGGAATCGATCTCCAGCTCGCACATCTTCATCTTCTCGCCGTCGCGGCCCACGCCCCAGACATCGTGACGTTTGTCAGGATCGAAGTTCCAGCCCATCACCATGCCCATATCGTTCGATTCGCTCATGCCGAGCTGGCCGCTGCCCTCGCACGTCGGGCACGATCGCTCCACCGAGTAGAGGGCCACCTGGCCGCCGCCGGCGATTGCCTGGTTGAACTGGATTTGGCTCGCGAGTTCAATGTCGCGTTCGTTGAGATCGGTGCGCAGCGAGTTTGCCCAAACGCCCATGACCAGCAGCGAGAGCGCCAGCGGCGCAATGAGCGCGGCCGAGGCGTAGCGCCACCGCGACGTGGCCGGCGGAAACGGTTTGGGCAACTCGACCACTCGGACCGGCTCCGGCTTAGGGGATGAAACCGCTTGTTCCGCCTCCCCGGAGGCGATGCGGTCCATCAGGGACGCCTTTACGTCCGGACCTGGACCATCCACCAGGGGCACGGCAAACGGGAAGGCAGCCACGACGCGTTCGACCCGTGCGACTTCCGCCTGGCAAGGGTCGCACCAGCGCAAATGGTGTTCGACCACCCCACGTTCGAACCGGTCGAGCGCGTCGAGGACGTAGCCCTCAAGATTGTCGAGCGTGAAGCCGCAGTCCGGGGAAGGCCTATTGGATGCTTGTACGATCTGTTCGTTTGGTCGGCTGTTCACGCCAACTCCACCTCATACGTTTCCAGATAATCCCTGAGCTTGCGCATTCCGAGGCGCATTCGGGTCTTGATCGTGCCAAGCGGCTCATCGAGCTCTTCGGCTATTTCGCGCTGGGTCAATCCACGGTAGTAGGCCAGTTCGATTGCCCGGCGCTGGGCTTCGGGCAGCGTCCCGAGGGCGCGTGCCATCGTGTCCCTCAGGGCACCCAACTCCGCCGACTGTTCGACCGAAGGCGACTCGTCCCTCACGTTCGTCAGCATCAACACCGGATCGGCGGAATCCGCCCGTTGCGGCCGTCGTCGACGCTTGCGAATTTCGTCGATCGACATGTTGTGCGTGATGCTCAGCAACCACGTCGCGAACGAGCCCCGCTCCGCCGAGTAATTGCGGGCCTGTTGCCAGGCACGCAGGAAGACCTCCTGAAGTAATTCCTCGCCCGACTGCCGATCTCCCAGCATGCGCGTCGCGAACGACAGGACGATCCGGGAATAGCGGTCGTACAGCACTTCCAGTGCGGCCGCCGAACCCTCCGCGACCTGGCGAGCCAGCGTTGCGTCGTCCAGTTCCAGCAACTCGTTGCCGGCTTTCGGATCCGTCAACGTCATGACCCGAATCCCGAGTCCAGCGAGGTCCCCCAGGGTTCGAGGTCGGTCAACTTCTGTTTACGTGGTGCGGTGTGGCATGGATGTATCGTACGTGACATTGGCGGTCTGTGCTCTCAGGCCTAAGCGTCAATCGGATGGTCAGGAGCGATCCCTGGGCGCGATGGCCCTCGTATTCGATAACGCACGAGCGGCCGCGCTGTTCCGACCGGGCAAGGATACTGTACCGGTCGACGCCAGACGTTCAGGCGAGGCCCAACGCAAGCCGTGCGTCGGCGACGGTCGAGAGCGAGCCGGTCACCACCACCACGTCGTTGGCGGCCGGGCTGGACGCCGCCGGGATTGCCTGTGCGATGGCGTCTCGAACGCCTCTTGTCGCTTCCGGCTCGGCCCCGAGCGCCCGGAGGGCGGCAACGATGGTGTCGGACCGTTGCGCGCGGGGGGATTCTGGGGGCGCCACCAGCCAACGGTTCGCCAGCGGCACGAACGGCTGGAGCAGCCGGGCAGGATCCTTGTCTTCGAGCATCCCGATCACGATCGTGATCTTGAAGGCGGGAAACCGCTCCCGGACCGCGAGCGCCAGCGCCTGGGCCGAGGCCGGTGAGTGGGCCCCATCGAGAACGAAGGTGACGCCGGACGGGTGCCGCATGATTTCAAACCGGCCTGGCAGGAAGGCCGCGCCGATGCCCCTGCGCACCGATTCGTCGATCGTTCCGTCCGGCGGGAGGTTGAGCTTCAGCAGCTCGTGAACGGCGGCGATCGCCAGCCCGGCGTTGTCGACCTGGTGCCGCCCGATCAGCGACGAGACGAGATCGTCGTGCCGCCAATTCGCACCAACGACCGTGAACGACCTGTCCGTGCCCGTTACAGTCCAGTCTCGGTTGGCGAAGGACAGCGGAGCGCCGGCTTCGTACGCTTTCGCTTCGATCACCTTAAGGGCCTCCACCGGCCCATCCGCCGAGACGGCTGGCCGGCCCGGCTTGATGATGCCCGCCTTGTTGGAGGCAATTTCCGTCATCGTCGTACCGAGGATCGCCGTGTGCTCGTAGTCGAGCGTGGTGATGACGGAGACGGCGGGGTCGATGACGTTGGTGGCGTCGAGCGTGCCGCCCATGCCGACCTCGACCACCGCGATGTCGCAATCCGATCGCGAGAACCAGAGCAGGGCCATCGCGGTCGAAATTTCCCAGGCCGTGAGTTGGCCAATTGCGTCATCCGCTCGTTCCGCTTCGATGGTAGGCGACATAACGTCGGCGACGAGCCTCGTGAAATCCGCCTCGCCAATGATGGCGTTGTCGACGACGAACCGTTCCCGGTAGGAGTGAAGATGAGGGGAGAGGAAGCGCCCGCTCCGCTGGCCGGCCGCGCGCAGGATGCTGTCGACGAAGCTGGCGGTCGAGCCTTTGCCCTTGCTGCCGGCGACGTGGACGATGGGGTAGTCGCGG
The DNA here is from genome assembly GCA_013696265.1 of Chloroflexia bacterium. Taxonomy (GTDB): domain Bacteria; phylum Chloroflexota; class Chloroflexia; order Thermomicrobiales; family UBA6265; genus JACCYX01. The sequence goes on along the minus strand of JACCYX010000020.1, from coordinate 928 downwards.
TCCGGGTTGCCGAGCAGTTCCAGCACCCGCGCGGTGCGGACCAGGCCGAGCCGGGCGGCGTCATCCCCGGCGAAGGGGTTGCTGATGAAGCCTCGATCGTAGCCGGAACGCTCCCAGATCGCGGCCAGCGCTTCGTCGAAGGTCGTGATCTGGGTCATGGAATGGATTCCTGTGGCGAGTGGGCGCCGTACCGGCGCTCGACGCTGCCGGACAACGAATGCACCACCTGATGTCGATGATCGAGTCGCGGATCGCGTTCTGGAGAGTCGTCCCGGAAGTGCGCGCCCCGGCTTTCCTCCCTCGCCAGCGCCGAACGGGTGACCTCGTGCGCGAGGAGCAGGAGGTTGCGAACTTCTATCGCCGCGATGGCGTCCATCGTCTTCACCTGCTCGCCGATCGCGTCCAGTTCCGCCAGTGCTGCCCGCACTCCGGTCTCGTTGCGGACCACGGCCACGTGCACGCTCAACACTCGCTGGATTCTGGCTCGAATCGCCCTCATGGCTTCGAGGCTCGTGCCGGTATCACCGCGCTCCAGGGAATCGGATAATGGCGCAATTGCCGGTTGTCGCGGGTCATTCGCGGCGATCCAGTCGGCTGCGCGGAGCCCGAACACCAGTCCTTCTAGCAGCGAGTTGCTGGCAAGGCGGTTCGCCCCGTGGACGCCGGTGCACGAAACCTCGCCGATGGCGAGCAATCCGTCCATCGAGGTTCGTCCCTGGGAGTCGGCGACGATGCCGCCCATGAAGTAGTGGGCGGCGGGAGCCACCGGAATCAGGTCCGTGGTCAAGGACAACCCATAGGTCGCCAGGCGCCCGCCGATTGTCGGGAAGCGGCGGCGCACCATATCGGGGTCGAGGTGTCGAACATCGAGGAAGACCGGGCGCCCGCCGTCCTCGGCAACCTGCCGCTGGATGGCGCGGGCGACGAT
>JACCYX010000017.1 GCA_013696265.1 Chloroflexia bacterium | reverse complement strand
CAATGTCCTTCGCCCGTCGCTGATCCCCTCCCTTGCCAGGGACGTGGCCGAGAACCTGAAGCACGAGCGGACGGTACGGCTGTTCGAGATCGGACACGTCTACCTCGGCACAGATCCGAATCTGCTGCCCAAGGAGCCGTCCACCGTGGCGATCGCGATGGCCGGTCAGCGGGAGGCCTTCGACCGATTCCATACGCGACCGGCGGACCAGGGACAACTCGACTACTTCGACGCCAAGGGCATGATCGACGCAATCCTCGATGCGTTCACCTTCGACGACGTGACCTGGCGGCCCCTGGAGCACCCGGCATTGCATCCGGGCCGGGCCGTTGAGGTCCGCGCCGATGACGAGCGGATCGGGATCGTGGCCGAGGTCCATCCGACACTTGCAGTCGAACTTGGAATCGAGGACATGCGTTTCGCCGTGGCGGAGCTCAATCTACAACGCCTGCTCGAACTGGCCGCCCATATCCGGAAACCAGCAGTTTCCGTCGCCCGCTTCCTACCCGTTGAGCAGGACTTCGCGATCGTCGTCGATCGCGAAGTCCCGGCCAGCAATGTCCAGCGGGCGCTCACGCAGAACGCGGGACCGCTGTTGACCGGCATGGCGCTGTTCGATGTCTACGAGGGTGAGCAGATTGGCGAGGGCAAGAAGAGCCTGGCCTATCGTCTCACCTTTACGGCGCCCGATCGCGCCCTCACCGATGCCGAACTCGGGAAGGTGCGCAAGCGGATCGAGCGCGGCATCCAGACGCAGGTCAACGGTTCGTTGAGGGCCTGACCCGCTTTGCATTGACGTGGGCCATCGGGGATGGGTAGGGTTGCTGAGCTTGTCTCGGCCCGCTCTTTCCGACTCCCAATCAGCCGATGTGGCAGCGCTCCAGGGAGCGACTCATGATCGCAAGAATTAACGGATTGGAAGCCGGTCTCACTCGCCTCACGCGGCGCGGCGATCAAGCCGAGCCCGCCCTTCCCCCGCACTTCGCGGCACGGATCAAGGAGGTCTTCGGCCAGCCGATGACCGCCGCCGAGGTGGTGTCGCGGATCATTGCCGATGTCCGACGCGAAGGCGATGCCGCCGTTCGTCGATATACGGAAGCGTTCGACGGGACCGCGCCTGACCGGTTCGAGGTGCCACGGTCCGCCTGGAATGCGGCCTGGAACGAAGTGGGTCCCGAGATACAGGCCGCGCTGACGATCGCCGCCGAGCGGATCCGGGCGTTCCACGAGAAGCAGACGCGACCGACCTGGTTCGAGCCGGACGAGCTCGGCATCTTCGGCCAGATCGTCCTCCCTCTGGACCGCATCGGGATCTACACACCCGGTGGCTCGGCGGCGTTGCCATCCTCCCTGCTGATGACCGCCATTCCGGCCAGGGTGGCCGGCGTTCGGGAAGTGATCGTTTCGGCTCCGCCACGCCACAATGGGGGCGTGGCGCCCATCATCCTCGCTGCGGCCAGGGTTGCCGGCGTAAACCGGGTTTTCTCGATCGGAGGAGCGCAGGCGATCGCCGCACTGGCGTTCGGGACGGAGTCGGTTCCCCACGTCGACAAAATCCTCGGTCCGGGCAACGTCTTCGTGGCAACCGCCAAGCAACAGGTCTACGGCACGGTCGACATCGACCAAATCGCGGGGCCGACCGAGACGCTGCTGATCGCCGACGATTCGGCCGATATCGAACTCGTGGCGGCCGACATGCTGGCCCAATCGGAACACGGCGCCGACTCGTCCGCCATCCTCGTCACCACGTCGATCGACCTGGCGAACAGGATCGAAGCCGAGCTGGAGCGGCAAGTGGAAACGCTGAGCCGTGGCGACATCGCGTGGGAATCACTCGCCACCAACGGCGCCATCGTCATTGTCGGAAATCTCGACGAGGCCGTTTCCGTCTCGAACGCTTACGCCCCGGAGCACCTCTGCCTGCTCGTCCAGGACCCGTGGGGGCTCGTTCCCCAGGTCCGAAACGCGGGGGGCATCTTCATCGGGGAATCGAGCCCGGAGGCACTGGGCGACTACACGGCGGGTCCCAGCCATGTGATGCCGACCGGAGGCACCGCCAGGTTTTCTTCACCGGTGAATGTCTCCGATTTCCAGAAGGTCATCTCCGTGATCGCGGCCAACGATCGGGCGATCGACGTGCTGGGTCCAGCCACCGTCACGCTCGCGAACGCCGAGGGCCTGGGTGGCCACGCCGCCGCCATCGAACGGCGAATGAGACGACGTTAACGAATTCGGCCGATTGGTTCGCAATGGTAGTCGCAGTCCCGATCTGGCGAGGAGTCATCTCTGCCGAGGTCAGGGTCGAGATGAATTCGAACACCACCAGGGTTCGACCGACGTTCGTTCCAGGTCAATGGTCGTTCTACGAGCCGCCGAGGATGCGCAGAGCCTCCAGCACCTGCTCCTCGGTGGAGCTGGAAGCCTCCTCCGGGAGCGACGAGATTGCGGTCAGTGCCTCGGCTGTGGAGTAGCCAAGGGCTTGCAGCGCGCCAAGCACCTCGGGATTGCTCCGCATGGCGAGCGGACCGGTCGGTTCCAGGTTTTCCGGGAGCTTGCCGCGCAGGTCGAGGAGGATCCGGGACGCCGTGCGCTTGCCGATGCCCGGCACTGTCGAGAGCAGGTCAATTTCTTCGGCGGAAATAGCGGAGAGGAGTTCGTCCGGCGTGAAGCGGCTCAAGACGGCGCATGCGAGCCGCGGCCCAACCCCGTTCACGCCGATCAACGTTTCGAACCAGACCAGCTCGTTTTCGGTCAGGAAGCCGAAGAGGATCAGCGCATCATCGCGAACGACCATGTGCGTGTGAAGCTCGACCGCGGCGCTCCGGCCGCCGGCGTCAGGGCCGGTCCGGGAATTTGTGTTGACGCGATAGATGACGCCATTGACGTTGACCGTCACGGCATCCCCCGCAACTGCCTGGATCGTGCCGATCAGTCCCGCGATCATGTGGTTGCCGCCTCCTGCCCGAGCCGGAAGACATCCGTGGCGGTGCCGCCCAGGAGAGCCGGCATGGATGACTCGGAAAGACCGGAGCGTAACACCCGATCGAGGAATACCCGTTGCTTCAGGAGCGGGAAATCGGTCCCGAACATGGCTCGTCCATTCCCAATCAATCGTTCCACCACCGGGAACACGTCGAAGCCGTACAGGTAGGTCGACGCCGCCGAATCGTACACGACATTGGCTGTGAGCCGGGCGACCTCCGGCATCAATTCGTAGAAGGGCAAGCCACCGCCCCAGTGGGCCGCGACAACCCGCAACTCGGGATTGACTTCGATAAATCGGAGAATCTTTTCCGGCGTGGCGGTACCTTTGCCGGGATAAGCGTGCCCGACCGGCTCGGAACAGTGCATCAGCAATGGAATCTCTAGATGAAGGCACGCCTCCATCGCATTTTCAAGTTCGCCCGGGCGTTCCCAGCTGAATCCCTGGGCGTCAGCGTTGAGCTCACCAACACCCACCGCGCCCTGCGCCACCGCGCGTTCGATTTCGGCCGGCGCCTCCGGCGAGGCGGGATTCACGATAGCCAGCCATGCAATCCGGCCCGGATATTCCCGCCGCACCTCGGCCAGAAACGCATTGTGCTCGCGGCAAAGCCCCATATCGCGCCACGGCCAGCCGCACACGATCGACGTCTGGATACCCGCCTCGTCCATGCTGGCGATGAGGTCTTCGGGCGTCACCAGGATGATCTTCGGGGAGGCGTACAACTCGCCGAACCAGGCGTCCCGCGCCAAATGTCCACTACGGTCGCGAACGATCTCCGGCGCGAAGAGGTGGGTGTGGGCATCGACGAACCCGCGCTTCACACCCATGTTCATGTAGCGGCTCCCTAGAGGTAGAAATAGACGCCAAGGGCGATGGCCAGGATCAGGATCAGGATCGTCACGATCGGGATCACCAATGGACTCATGCGTGGCGCGTTGGCGGCGATTTCGGTTCCGATCCGTTCGCGCTGGACGGTGGCCAGCGAGGGGCTGACCTCCAGCACGATCGCCGAGACATTGTCGGTGGTACCGCGATCGGTCGCCATCGTCGCCAGGCTGAGCGCCGACTCCTGGGGATTCTGGGCCATGATCGTCGAGACGTAGTCGTCGGGTTGCATGACATCGAAGAACCCGTCGCTGCAGAGCAGAAGGCGGTCTTCGGGCAACAGGGTCAACTCATAGATACTCGGCATCCGGCGGTCGAGGGTTTCGCTGAGGCCCAGTGCCTGGGTCACAATGTTGCGCTGGGGGCTGCGCTTCGCCTGTTCCTCGTTCAGCTCACCCTTGGCCACTTGTTCCGCGACGAGCGAGTGGTCCTGGGTGATCTGGGTCAGTTGTTTGGCCCGGATCAGGTACGCCCGGCTGTCGCCGACATTGGCGATCGTCGCGTATTTCCCGCGGACAACCGCCGACACCAGCGTCGTTCCCATCCTCGCCTCGCCGGCGTCCGTCGCCCCCTGCTTGTAGATCGCCTCGTTGGCCCGCCGGTACGCCTGCTTGAGAGCCAGCGCCATATCCTCCGGCATATCGTGATTGAACAAATCCTCGAGGAGGGTAATGGCCAGCTGGCTCGCCACCTCGCCCCGTGCATGCCCACCCATCCCGTCCGCGACGGCGAGGACGAAGCCGGTGCCCCCGCCGGCGGCGAGGGCGGGAACAGGTTTGACGAGGATTGCATCCTCATTCTGGGGCCGGCCAGCGGACGACGTGGTGCTGCCGACCGTCAGGTTGAAATCAGCGGGAACAAGGCTCAAGATCGGGCTCCAGGGTGCGACCACCAGCAAATCGACACGGTTGGGCCCGCAATTGGGCCCGGACGCCGCTCATTATCCCCCCTGACACCCTATTGTCACAATTCGTCCCTCGACACTTGGTATTGTTGGAACCATGCACCAGCGGGCCGGCTCAGCCACTTTCTCAGCCAACCTGTTGTCCCCGTTCGTTTTCCGCCACTACTCGCCGGAGGACTCAATGAACCAGATGATCGCATCGCGCGGCCGGTTTTCGAGGCGAACCCTGATTGCGTCAACCGTTGCTACGGCGGCGGTTGGCTGGCATCTCGTTCCAGTCCAGGCCCAGAACGACCCGGAGGTCAACGACGTACTGGCGGCGGCGAGCCTTCGCCTGGCCGAGGTCGAGTCCCTCCATTTCACGCTCGAAGTCGAAGGGGAAACCTACATCGAAGAATCGGGCACGATCCGGCTCGAATCGGCCGAAGGCGACCTGGCGCGACCGGACAAGGTCGCGGTGGAGTTCCAGGTGAGTCTCCTCAGCGCCGCCACCGTCTCGATTCGGATGATCACGGTGGGAGAGGCGTCGTGGACCACCGACCTGATCACCGGCAACTGGGGCGAGGCACCTCCCGAGTTCGGCTACAACCCGACGATCATTTATGACAACCAGAATGGGCTCGGCCCAGTGATGGGCAAGCTCGACGAGCCTCGCATCGATGGTACGGAAGAGGTCGACGACCGTGAGGCGTATCACGTCGTCGGCACCGCCACCCAGGAAGTGATCGCTCCGGTCACCGCCTACACCATGACCGGCGAGAAGGTCGGCGTCGAACTCTGGATCGACATCGAAACGTCAGACCTGCTCCGGATCAAGCTGGTCGAGCCGGAGAGCGACGAGAAGGAAGATCCGGCGACCTGGGTGATGGACCTCTCGGCATTCGATGAACAGGTCACCATTGAACCACCCGAATAACCGGATGGTGGAGGCTTCTCCGATTCGACGGCTCCTGTCTTCGCCCTCGATGGTCGCGGCGCTCATCTGCGTCCTGCTGGGGTCGATCGACCTTACCGTCGTCGCCTCGATCCTGCCGGGGATGATTGGCGACCTGGGCGTCAACACCGCCGACATCGACCGGTACATTTGGGCCGTCAACGCCTATCTGATCGCCTACATCGTCGCCATCCCGCTGGCGGGACGGGTGTCGGACCTCGTCGGCCGCCAGCCCGCGTTCATCGGGTCCCTGCTGATTTTCCTGGCCGGCTCGATCCTCTGCGCCACCAGCGACACGCTCGCCGACCTGGTGATCGGCCGCGCCGTCCAGGGGTTTGGGGGCGGCGGTTTGCTGCCGGTGGCCCTCGCCCTCGCCGGGGACACGCTGGGGCGGAAGGGGCAACTGGCCGGGATCGGTTTCGTGAGCGCGGTCGAGACGATCGGCTGGATTCTCGGTCCGATCTACGGTGCCGCAGTCACCGGCTGGCTCGACTTCACCGATGAACCGTGGCGCTGGGTTTTCTGGCTCAACGTCCCGATCCTGGCGGCGCTCCTGGTCGCGCTCCGCAACCTCTCGCGAACAACATCCCGCTCCCCGGGCACGGCAATCACCGGCCTCGACCTTCCGGGAGCGGTGTTGCTCACGATAGCGCTGACCACGGTGAACCTGGCTCTCGCGTCCGGAGGGGAGATCGGCGCCCGAACCGGCACCGGACTTCGCGCCATGGGCGGCACCGAGAACCCGCTGGCCGACCAGATTCCCTGGCTGCTGGCCAGTGCCGTGATTTCGACGATCTTGCTGATCGCCTGGGAGCTTCGGAGCCGGTTTCCGCTCCTCCCGATCACGCTCTACCGCCAAAGTTCTTTTCTCGCGACGATCGGCGCCAACCTCTGCCTGGGAGCCGTACTTATGGTGAGCATGGTCAACGTGCCGGTCGTGGTCGCCCTGACCGAAGAATCGGGAAACGTGAGCACGGTCAGCGCCATCATGCTCGCTCCCTTCACGATCGCGATCGCGGCCGCGTCTCTTGCCGCCGGCCAGGTGGCAAGGCGATTGGATGAACGCCGCACATTGACCGTCGGCGTCGCCGGGGCGGCGACCGGCTGCCTGCTGGTCGCCGTCCTCCTGGCGACTGGCAACGTCTGGAGCATGATCCCCGGCCTCGTCGTGGCCGGAATCGGCCTGGGCCTGCTCCTGCCGGCCCTCGGAACGCTGCCGATCCAGTTGGCCGGGGCATCGGAGCGCGGCGCCGCCGCGTCATCAGCCCTCATGTTCCGGTTGCTGGGCATGACGGTCGGCGTCTCAACCCTCACCGCATTGGGCGTGCGCCGGTTGCAAACGCTCACTGGCCGGTTGGACCCCATTGTCCGGGAAACCGACGAATCGACGGCATCGTTCCTGATCCGGCAGCGCCAATTCATCATCGACGACGCAATCCCGCTCTCGTTCCAGGTCATCCAGGAAACGTTCGTGGCGGCGGCCCTGATCGCGCTCGTCGCGGCCGTTCCCATCTCACGATTGGACCATCATTTGGAACAGGGCGCGGCGGCGGAGAGCGGTTAGCTCAGGAAGCGCCGAGGCGATCCGCGTCCTCGCCGTGAAGTGCGGCACGCAAGGCGGCAACGTTTCCGGCGATCGAATCGTCGTCGTTGAGGATCGAGCTTCCCGCCACCACCGACCTGGCGCCGGCGCTTACCGCGCGGGCGATGGTCGACCGGTTGATGCCGCCATCGACCTGGATCAGGCAATCGGAACCAGTTTCATCGATCAGAGCACGCAGTCGGGCGATCTTCGCGACCATGGATTCGATGAAGGTTTGCCCGCCGAAGCCGGGATTGACCGTCATCACCAGCACCTGATGTACGGCCGGGATCAGTTCCTCGACCATCGCCAGTGGCGTAGCCGGATTGATCGCGACGCCCGGTTTCTTCCCCAGGCTCCAGATCGCTTCGGCCAGCCGGTGACCATGCGGTGTCCCCTCGGCGTGAAAAGTCATGATGTCAGCCCCGGCGCCGGCGAACTCGTCGATCCATCGCTCCGGTTCCACCACCATCAGATGCACGTCGATCGGCAAGGTCGTGCCGCGGCGCGTCGCCTCCAACACTGGCAACCCAATCGAGATGTTCGGCACGAAACGGCCATCCATGACGTCGAAATGGACGTAGTCCGCCCCGGCACGGTCGATCTCAGCCAACTGTTCGCCAAGCTCGAGGAAATCGGCCGAGAGCACCGAGGGTCCGATGAGAACCTGTGAGGAATCTGAGGCGGACGACACACGTTCTCCTTGGCAAGGCTCAAGAGGGCGACTCCAATGGCCGTCCTCACGCGTTTCCAGACTGTAGCAGGATACCCGCGACAACCAGCCACGACCTGCGCCTATAATCGGGGGCAGTTGGCGGACGCGGCATCGCTGGAGTTGGACCGGGTGAAGTTGCTGGAGAAATTCGAACAATCGATCGAACGCTTGATGGAAGGCACCTCCGGCTCGCTCTTCCGGCAAAGCATCCAACCCGCCGAGATCGGCAAGAAACTGGAACGCGCCATGCTGGCCCAGCAACGCGTGTCAGTCGGTACGGCGATCGTTCCCAACCTCTACGTCGTCAACCTGCACCCGAAGGATTATGCCCAATTCGCCGACTACCGGGAGGGCCTCGCGCGCCAGATGGAATCGTGGCTGGCCCAGGTCGCCACCGAGCGCAACCTCTCGGTGGTCGACCGGATCCGGGTCACCCTCAATGAAGACCCGGATGGCAAGCGCCGTAACCCCATGGTGACCGCGTCCATTACCGATAGCCGACCCCAGCCCGCGCCGGCCAGCCCACGCCGGTCGCCGCCGCCCACCCAGGCCACCTCCGTCTACCGCGTCGAACCGCCCGAGAACCGGCGTTCGGCATCCCTGCACTCGATCGATGGCGCCAACCGGGGCCGGACGTTCATCGTGCCGCCGGGGACCACCAGCGTCGGCCGGTCGCCGGAGAACGACATCGTGCTGGATTTCCCCGATGTCTCGCGACGCCACGCGCGGATCGACTGCGGCCGGGATGGGGTCCGGGTGCAGGACCTCAACAGCACCAACGGGACGCGCCTCAACGGTGACGCGATCCGGGTCGCCGATGTCGATGACCAGGATGAACTCGCCTTCGGCGGTCAGCGACTGGTGATCGAGTTTCATGACGGTGGCCGACGCTAATGAATTTCTCGCTCGATTCAGCGCTCTCGTTCGACTGGTTCATCCTGATCCTGCGGATCGTATTCATCGGCCTGATCTACTACTTCCTCTATCAGGTGGCACGGGTCTCGATCCGCGAGCTGGTCGCCGTCGGGTCCGCCGCCCCGGCCGCGGCGGGCCAGACGCTACCCAGCCCATCCAGCTCGCTCGAAATCGTCGATCCCGCCGAATCCTCGCTGCGGCCCGGCGACCTCCTGCCGCTGGACCACTACACGACGGTGGGGCGTCGCGACGACAACACGCTCATGATCGACGACGGGTTCGTTTCCGGGGCGCACGCGGAGGTGATGTTCGACCAGGGGGCATGGTGGCTCGTCGATCTCGGGAGCACCAATGGCACGTTCGTCGGGGGCCGCCCGGTGCGGGCGCGAGTCAGGATCAGCAATGGCGATGTCGTACAATTCGGCCGCGTCAGCGTCCGCGTCAACGTCTGACCGTCAACCGCACCCGCTATCGAGCCTCGGCTGCAATGTATCGGTTTACCCGATTTCCTCTATGTCAATAAACGAACCACTCTCTACCCTGGAGATTCCGTGACGAGCCCTACCGCATCAGCCCCCAAGGGAATGTTTGCGCCAGTTCCTGGCACGCTCTCCCTGGTGCTCCCGGCATTCAACGAAGAAGCCAACATCGAGATTGTGGTGCGGCGGGCGCTGGAGGTGCTTCCGGACTACACCAGCGGGTTCGAGGTGATCGTCGTCAACGATGGCAGCCGCGACGGCACCGCGGCAATCATCGATCGCCTTGCTGTTGAGGACGACCGGGTCAAGCCGGTCCATCACCTGGCTAACCAGGGGTACGGCGGCGCGGTCAAGTCGGGCTTCAAGGCGTCTCGGTGCGAGTACGTGATGTTCATGGACGCGGACCGGCAGTTCGACATCGCCGACATCCGGCTCCTGACGCCGTTCGTTCCCTTGTTCGACATCGTGGCCGGGTTCCGGATGGAGCGGTCGGACCCGATCATCCGGCGGATCAACGCCGAGGTCTTCAACCTGGCGATCAGGATCCTGTTCGACGTTCATATCCGGGACCTCGACTGCGCCTTCAAGATCTTCCGGGGCGACCTGATCCGGTCGCTGGAACTCACGTCAGCAGGCGCCCTGCTCAACGCCGAAACCCAGGCCAAGCTCCGGCGACAAGGCGCGACGATGGTCCAGGTCGGCGTACCGCACTACCCGCGGGTGGCGGGTCACGCGACCGGCGGCAGCATCCGGGTCATCCTGCGGGCGATGACCGGCACGGTCGTCCTCTGGCTCAGGATGCACCGCTACACGCCCCCATCGACGGCGCCGGCGGCACGGTCCTATTACCCGCTCGGCGACGCCCTGATCGGCGCCGCGACGATGGTTGGGTTGGGAATCGTGAGCCGGTTCCGGCGGCAATGGCGCTGACCGACAGCCGCCGTGTTATGTAGGGGGGCACTCTGTGTGCTCCCGTGGTTTCGCGGTCCCGGTACGGCGGGAGCATCCCACGCTGCGCTCTGGACAGGCGCCAGGTGATCCCCTACCCGTTCCGGTGTGCCAGATGATCGTTCAAGTTCCGATTCAGGCGTCCCTGGTCAGGACCAGGGAGACCCAGTCGTCCATCTGGCGACGGGTGACGACGATGGCGCCGTACCCCTGAAATACCTCGACGACCTCCGCCTCACGGCTTTCGATGATGCCCGCCAGCACCTGGTGCCCGCCGGGTCTCGTGGCCCGGACCAAAGACTCCGCAAGCTCGATCAGGATGCGGGCGATGATGTTGGCCAGCACGACATCGTATTCGCCCTGGAATGGCTCATCTGGTCCCGCGCTCCCGAGTTCGACGGCAAGCGAATCGGACACCCGGTTGCGTTCGGCGTTTTCCCTCGTTGCCCGCACGGCAACCGTTTCGACATCGACACAGTCGGCGGAAACGGCCCCTAGCTTGAGCGCGGCAATCGCCAGGATGCCTGAACCGGTGCCGACATCGAAAACGCAGTCGCCCGGCTTCACGACCTGCTCGACACCCAGCACCGACATTTTGGTCGACGGATGCAGGCCGGTGCCGAACGCCATGCCGGGATCGAGTTCGACCACGACCTCATCGCCAACCGGCTCATGCGCTTGCCATGGCGGACGGATCACGACCCGCTCGCCGATCCGGTGCACCTGGAAGTGTTCCTTCCAGGCGTTGGCCCAATCTTCTTCCTTGAGCGTGGTGACCCGAAGATCGCCAACGCTGCGCATCTGCCCGTAGTGCCACAACGCCTGGCGAATCTCTTCGATCAGGCCCGCCTGGAAATCACTATCCGCGACGTAGGTGCGCACGGTGAACTGTTTCGTGAGATCGACTTCGAGGTTGTCGCCGTCGCCGTCCTGCACGTACGGCTCGTCGATCGCCACCCCCTCGTTGAACCCGTACCGCGCGAATAATTCGGTCACGGGCTCGACCGCTTCGGCATCGACCTCGACCGCGAGTTCATACCACTCCCGCTCGGGATGATGCGTCGCCGCGTTCACGGACTCGCTCACACCCGCACCTTCGTCGCGTCGGCAACATTGAACTGGCTCGGAGTGCCTCCGATCGAGGCCGAGCGTCCGATCACGGAGTGTTCGAGCACGACGCCGGAAACGATCGCGTCTGATTCAATCACGCAATCCCGCACCACGGCATCCTTGACGATCGCGCGGGGACCGACGCTGGCATAGGGACCGATGATCGCGTTCTCGACATTCGCCGTGCTGTCCACGAACGACGGAGGAATGATGACCGAGCCGGCGCGCTGGGCGGGAGACGGGGGATTGAGCGTCAGCAGGTACTGGTTCGTATGGAGCAGCGAATCGACGTTACCGCAATCCTCGAAGACGTCGATGTTGCTGGTGATGAACCTGGCTCCGCCGTCGATCATGAGCTGGATCGCGTCGGCGATGAAGTATTCGCCTTTGGTCTTCAGTTCCCGCCGCATCTGCTCGTCGATCGCGGCGTAGAGCGCCTGCACGTCCTCGAAGTAATAGATGCCGACTGTGGCCTGGTTCGAAACGGGCTCGGACGGCTTTTCGATCAGTTGGGTGATATAGCCGTTCTCGACGAGGGTGACGCCGAGCGACGAGGGATCCTCGACCACCTTGGTGAAGATAACGCCATCGGCGTCGATCTCCTCCAGTGTCGAAAAGTCGGCTTCGAAGAGGGCGTCCGGGAACAGGATAAGCGCGTCACCCTTGCAAATGTCCCGGGTGCGGACGATCGCGTCGGTCTGGCCCAGCATTTCCGGCTGCTCGACAAAGGCTAGCTCGATGTCGGGATAGGTTTGCCTGGCCCAGGTTTCAAGCTGGTCGCCGAGATACCCGGTGATGAAGACCAGTTTCTCCGGCTCGACGGGCAGGATCCGGTCCATCACATGCTCGAACATCGGTTTGCCAGCCACGCTCACGAGCGGCTTCGGCTTGCTCCACGTTTGCGGCCGTAGACGGCTGCCCAGCCCGGCGACCGGAAAGATGACATCCATTGTTACTCCCTCGTGATCACTCACTGAATGTTTGATTATGAGCGAAACGAGCACACTTCAGGCGAAAGGAACTCCGACAGCGTGTCGGCCACATTCGGCGGCAACGATTCAAGGTCGGCAGGAAGCGCCAGCCGGAACTGGTCCCGCCGAAAACCGGGAGTCATCGTGGTGCCAAGCAGGGCGAACCCGAACTCGCCACCGTCCATCAGCCTGGTGCCCTGCCACGTCCCAGCCGGCACCATCGTCTGGATCTGGCAACCGGACCGCAAATCGGTTCCGAGGCGTCGTTCTTCGAGCACTCCATCGGGTGAGCATACAACCATTCGGCACGCATCACCCAAGTAAAAGTGAAACACCTCGTTGGCCTGGAGCATATGGAGGCCGGACCAGGTTTCGCCGGAGATCAGGTACAGGATAGCCGTGTGCGCCGGTGCATCGAGGGCGGGATCGGCATTGGGAACCAGCACGGTGCGACGAAAGAAGCCGCCCTCTCCCGGCATGGGGGCGAGCCCGAGCAGGTCGATGACCTCCCCCGCCGTGAGCCTGCCTGGCATTGAAATGAACCTCCAGAGTATCGACCGCAAAAAAGAGCGCCCGTAGGCGCTCTCGACTGGTACCCCCAGCGGGATTCGAACCCGCGATCTTCACCTTGAAAGGGTGACGTCCTAGGCCGCTAGACCATGGGGGCAGCGCACGGGAAGATACGCGCTCTGGCCGGAGTTTGTCAAACGGTTTTGGGACGCCCGACCGCATTCAGGCGCGCACCAGCACCAACAGCAGGGCCGTCAGGAAACCAAGCGCGGGACCGATCAGGAGCGCGACCACGGCTACCGGACGCCGCCGCCACTGGCTGGCCACGATTCCGCCCCAGCGTTTCGGATCGGAGCCGAGGAACGCGAGGCCCGCCAGACACGGCACGGCGACCGCGACGACACCGGCCAGCCCGGCGTTGTGAAAATCCAGCGGTGGCATCGCCGCACCCAGGATGCGCACGACGCTCAGTGAAATTTCGAGCGGGATCAGCGGAACGAGAGCCGCGATCGGCGCGATCCACGGGACCACAACGACGATGGCGGCGAGCACGAAACAGAGCGGGAACGCCAGCCACATCAGCGGCGACAGCAGGCCGTTGGCCAGCACGCTGGTGAGCGACCAGGTCCCAAATGTCCAGAGCACGATCGGCAGGGTGGCGATTTGCGCCAGGACCACGCCTTCCAGCACGCCGCGCGACAATGGTTTCCAACCGACGCCGGGAGCGGTCGGGACGCGCATGATGATCGCGGCGGTCGCGACGACCGAGAGCCAGAACGCGACCATCCGCACGTGATCCGGGTTCCATAGCACCATCCCCGCCGAGGTGAGCGCCAAGAGCGTCAGCAGGTCCGGGCGCCGGCCGTACCGGCCCGCCAGCAGGATCAGCGAGGCCATGATCGCCGCCCGCAGGGCGGGCGACTCCAGGCCGACGACGATGGCGTACATCCAGATCGAGACGATGATCAGCGCTTGCACCACGAGCAGCCGCCGGTTCCGGCCGGCTGGGATCACCAGGTTCCAGATCGCCAGGAGCATGGCGACATTCGAGCCGCTGACGGCCGTAATGTGCGTCGTGCCGGTCCGCAAGAACGCTTCCCTCGCTGCCTCGCTCAAGCCGGAGTCATCACCGGTAACGATGCCCGAAGCAAGGGCGCCCGCGTCTCCCGGCAGGACCTTTTGGAGCCCGTCACCGACCCGGTGTCGAAGGTCGATCAACCGACGATAGAAGGCAGAACCATCGCTCCGGTCGGAAAGCCACCAGATCCGGCCAACCGCCACGGCACCCCGTGACTCGACGTAGGTGCCATAACCCGGATCGACCACGTCGAGCGGATCGACCGACCAACCGACATCGAAGCTGTCGCCAGGCGCCACGCGCTCGCCCTCCGGTAGCCAGGCCAGGACGATCAAATCGTCAGCAGGGCGCGAGCCGGAGTCGAACGTGAGCATTTCCGTCGACACCAGCACTGAATCGCCAGCCGCCGACGTTCGCGGCAGCGACTCAACCTGGAGCCGGGCTCCCGTCGATTCGGCCAGATCGGCGGGTACGGCTGGTTCGCCTTCCATTGTCGCCCGCCCGGCGCCCAAGCCCGCGCACACCGCCACCACGAGCAGGAATGTGACGTCGATCCGTCCCCAGATGCCCTGGACGATGAGGACGATCACCGGCACCAGAATAAGGGCCGGTAGCCCCAGCAACGCGCCCATGACAATGGCGGCGCCAATGCCGAGCCCCCACGGACTACTCACCGGCCGTCACCAAGGGACGGAGTTCCTCGACCATTTCTTCGGAAATGCCATCGATCTCGTCCAACTCTTCAATCGAGTCGAAGGGACCGTTCGTCTCGCGGTAATCGACGATGCGCTGGGCGATGACGGGACCAACGCCCGGCAACTGATCCAGCTCGCTTACGCCGGAGGTGTTGATGTTAATCAGGGAAGAGGCGAAATCGGCCGGTGTCCCATTCCCCCCATCGGACGGCGTCGCCAGTGTGGGCATCGCCGAGATGGTGATGTGTTCACCATCCCCGATCCGCGCCGCAAGGTTCAGGCCACTGGCATCGGCGTTTGACGCAAACCCGCCGGCCGCCTCGACGGCGGCCTGGAGCCGGGAACCGGCAGGAAGTTGCACTAACCCCGGTGTGGCGACCGCGCCTTCGACCACGACGACGATGTCACCGGAAATTGCCGGGGCAATCGACACCTCACCTGGAATCATCCAATCGAAGAGCACCAGGGCGCAAAAGGCGACCAGGCTCCCGGTGATCGCGCTCCACGCCACGACGCGAATTGTTGTCCTGCCATCCATCGGCCAAGATCCACGTTCGAGCGAAGTCGCCTGGGCGCCGCGGCCCGGCATGCTGTTTCATACGTATGTCTCGGTTCAGCATACGTGACGGATGAACTCCGATCGACCGTTTCTCAAACCAGCCCCATGAAAACCAGAAGGCGGAAATGAATTCGTACCTCCGACTCACCATGTGAAGATGCCGTGTACGTTCTCTGCCGTATGGTCTCTTCGACAGTCGAAACCCGCCTGAAACGGGTATTTCGTGACGGGTGCCCATGTTTTGGGGTAGGCTTGCATGTCTCATTTGCGGAATGCACCGAGGGAACTCTTGACCTTCGGGCTATCCAGAACCGGAGGGGCTCTCGAATGTCTCATCACACGATCGATCAGTTGGTGGACCAACTGAAGAGCGGAAACATCAGCCGGCGCGGGTTCGTGCGTCGCGCGACCGCGCTCGGCATCTCGGCGTCCGCCGCCGGCATGCTGGCCAAAGGCGTGGTCGCTCAGGAGGCTTCGCCGGCCGCGTCTCCGGCTGCCACCTTCGAGCCGACGACATCCATCACGCGCGAAGAGTACGAGGCCGCGCTGCAGGAGGAGTTCCAGTTCAGCGAGCCGGAGAACATGGGCGGTGAAGTCATCATCGTTCAAATCTCGGATATCGGTACGCTCAATACGACCTTGTCAACCGATGTCTATTCCGGGTGGATCAATGGCTTCCTGTTCGACAGCCTCGTCGGCGGGAGTTCGATCGACGGCACTGACGTGCCCGGTTTGGCCGACTACTGGGAAGTTGCCGAAGACGGCGTCACCCACACCTTCTACCTCAACCCGAACGCCGTCTTCCACGATGGCACGCCGCTGACCGCCGCCGATGTCGAGTTCACCTTCCAGTCCGTCCTGGCCGAAGATAGCCTCAGCGTGCGCCGGAGCACCGTGGCTTCCACGCTCCAGGAGCTGGTCGTGGTCGATGACCACACCGTACAGTTGATCGCCCAGGCGCCCTCGGCCACATTCGTCTCGGATGCAGCCGGCCAGTTCGGCATCCTGCCGAAGCACATCTGGGAGAGCGTGCCGTTTGCTGAGTTCGGCGCCGATCCAGGAGCCACCGGCCAGGATCCAACCAGGGTCATCGGCTCGGGCCCGTTCCGGTTCGTCGAATGGGTTCCCAACGACCATGTCACGCTCGAAAAGAACGCCGAGTATTGGGACACGAACAACGTCCCGTATATCGATCGGTTCATCTACCGCGTAGTAGCCGATGCGAACACGGCAGTCCAGTCGGTGGTCACCGGCGAGTCCGACATCGCCGAGGTTCCGTTCACCCAGGCCGTCGCGTTGCGGGCGTCGAACCCAGAACTCAACACGGTCAATTACGATTCCCTCGGCATGAACTTCTACCACGTCAACCAGGACGAGACGAAGGAAACCCTGTTCCTCGATGTCCGGGTTCGGCAGGCGCTGCAGTATGCGCTCGACCGAGAACTGCTCGCCGAAACCGTCTACCAGGGCTTCGCGATCCAGGCCAACGGCACCCAGCCGGTGCTCTCCCAGGCCTACGCCCCGGACCGCACGAACACCGTCTACAACTTCGATCCGGACATGGCGCGCGCGCTCCTCGAAGAGGCCGGCTGGACCGACACCGATGGCGACGGCATTGTTGACCGAGAAGGCGTGCGCTTCAGCTTCGAGTTCATCTACTCGGAAGGCGTCGCCACCTACGCCCAGCAGATTCCCTACATGCAGCAAGCCTGGCGCGAAGTCGGGATCGAGGCGATCCCAGCCGCGATCCCGTTCCAAACGCTGCTGGACGAGACCGACAACGGCACCTACCAGATGACAGTCCAGGGCTTTAACTGGTCCCCCGATGGCGCCCAGATCGCCATGTACGGCTGCGAATCCACGCCCCCGGCCGGGTTCAACTCGATGCGTTACTGCAACGAAGAATTTGACCGGCTCGAGACGGCGGCGATCACCGAACTCGATCCCGAGGCACGCATCGATCTCCTGATCGAGGCGTCGAACATCGTCAACGATGAGGCTGCCACGGGTATCACCGTCTTCCGGCAGAACATCTACACCTCTAGCCCACGACTGCACAACTACACCCCGAACGGGTATGGCGTCGTGTGGTCGATCGGCAAGACCTGGGTCGACCCTTCCTGAACGAGGGACGTTCACCTGAACGCTCTGGAAATGTCGCTGGCGTTCAGCTAACCAGGACTGGCCCGCTTTCGCGGGCCAGTCCTGTGTCCAAAAGATCGCATTCGGTGCACCTTAAATCGTGATCATGTATCCTGTGATCACCAGACTACCTCGCCCTTGCCCGTCGCTGGACTCGGCCAGGAACAAGGGCAGCCGAAAGGGTCTCACCCATGACGCAATACATTATCCGCCGCCTGCTCGGGATGGTGCCCCTCATCATCGGCATATCGTTCATTGTCTATGCCTTGTTGAACCTCGTGCCAGGCAGCCCGGCCGACAACATCGAGCGCAGCCCGACGATGCGTCCGGAAGACTTCGAGCGGATCCAGGCGAATCTCGGTCTCAATGAACCGTGGTATTTTCGTTACTTCGCCTGGTTGGGCAATGCCGTTCAAGGCGATTTCGGGAACAGCTACATCAACTTTGCACCGGTCGATTTCCTCCTCAGGTCAGCCCTCCCCAACACCCTGGTTCTCGCGATTACGTCACTGGTCATGGCTCTGCTGATTTCCGTTCCGATCGGCGTGTTCTGCGCGGTGAATCGGAACTCCGTGTTCGACCGGGTCGTCAATGTCATCGCCACGGCCTTCAGTTCAATTCCAACCGTGTGGTTGGGCTTGATGATGATTATCCTGTTCGCGGTCAAGTTCCAGGAATGGGGTCTCCCATCGCTGCCGACCAGTGGCGTCCGTAACCTCCGCGAACCTGACAACATACTGGATCGGCTCGAACACCTCATCCTGCCGTCCGTGGCACTCGCCCTGCTCAGTCTGGCTGACTGGACGCGCTACATTCGATCGCAAATGCTCGAAGTGGTCCGCCTGGACTACGTGCGGACCGCCCAGGCCAAGGGTCTGCGCGATCGGTCAGTGCTCATGGGGCACGCGTTCCGCAATGCCATGTTGCCGCTCGTCACGCTGATTGGACTCACGATTCCTGGGATCTTCGGTGGCGCCCTGATCATCGAGAACGTGTTCGGATACCCGGGTGTCGGTCAACTTACGGTCGAATCGCTCCGCGCCAGCGACTATTCCGTCGCCATGGCTTGTGTCATGATGTTGGCGGTTCTCACGGTCGTCGGCAACCTGATAGCCGATATCCTGTACGGTGTCATGGACCCGCGAGTGCGATACGACTAAAGCCCCGTTCCAATGACGAACGGCACGGGAGCGAGGATTTACCATGTCGACCCAGGACACCACCAGACCGATCGCAAAGGGTGCGGAACCGCTGGCCGGGGCGCCTGAAAACCTACCGGAGGGCAAGGTTCAACCGGCCAAGGTAGGTGACCGGTCAACGCTGCTTTCGACACCGGGCTATTACAAGCGAGCGTGGCGATCGCTGCGCCGGGACCGGGTGGCGATGTCATCGCTGGTATTGAGCGTGTTGCTCGTCATCTTCTCGTTTGGCGCCCCTGTCATTTCCGCGCTGACCGGGAACGATTACGCGACAGGCGATCTCACCAACTTCCTGACGCCCTGGTTCACAACCTTGGAACATCCGCTTGGAACCGATCCGAACGGGCGGGATGTTCTCGTCCGCCTTGCCTATGGTGGCCGCGTATCGATGACCGTCGCGTTGGTGGCGCTCGCCGTCGCTCTCCTGGTTGGGCTTACGATGGGCGCGGTAGCGGGATTCTATGGTGGGCTGATCGATTCCGTGATCATGCGCTTTGTGGATGTCCTCATCTCGATCCCGTCAATCGCCGTCTTGCTTCTCATTTCAGTCTGGATACGGCCGGGACCAGTGGGCCTTGCGGTCATCATCGCGTTGCTGGGCTGGACTGGCCTGGCGCGACTGATCCGTGGGGAAGTCCTCTCGCTGCGGAGCCGCGACTATGTCGATGCCGCTCGAGTGTCGGGCGCCTCGAACCGCACGATCATCACCCGGCACATCTTTCCGAACGTGATTTCCCTGGTTATCGTTTGGGCCTCCCTGGCCCTGCCGGGCCTGATCATCACTGAGGCGACCCTGAGCTATCTTGGATTCGGCGTGCGGATCCCGACGCCGTCGTGGGGCAATATGTTGCAAGAGGCGTACCAGTTCATCACGCTCTCCTGGACCTATGCATTCCTTCCGGGCCTGTTCATCTTCCTGGCCGCCTTGTCATTCAACCTGCTCGGTATCGGGCTGCGTGACGCGCTTGATCCGCGGCTGAACAATTAGCTTCCGCCGTGAGGCTACTCCGGGAACCTGTTATCCTCACCAGCAGGAGTTGAATGAACCATCGCGACTGAAGGAGACTTTGCCCCCGTGCGGACATGCCCGAACTGCGGCCACGAAAACGGCGAGAACGATCACTTTTGCAGCAATTGCGGCGCCCAGCTTGACGCCGAATCGTCGGGCACTTCCGTCCCGGACCAGCTCACACCACCGACTTCACAACCATCCAACGTGATTCCCCCACCGGTCGACTTTAGGGCGGCGCCTGGCGCATCTGTGGAGGAAGAATGGCGGATGTCGAGCCTCGGGCCACCCCCAAAGCGGAAGCGGCCGCTGTGGCTCATGATCCTGATCGGGCTGATCGCGGTTTGCCTCCTGGCTTGTGTCGCACTGATCGGCTTCTCCCTCACCGACACCGGCCAGGAGTGGTTCTCGGACATTGCGACCGAGGCCGCCCAGCAGGCGACCGAACAGGCGAACTAG
>JACCYX010000005.1 GCA_013696265.1 Chloroflexia bacterium | reverse complement strand
GTGTCCTCCAACGCCAGTGCCTGGACCGGCGCCTCGCCGACCAATCGACGCTGGCGCGGGAGGTCGCCGCCTGGGTGGACGCACGCCACGTCGCCGGATCGGCCATTGCCTGGCGCTTCACGACGGCCGATGCCCGGATCAAGCGCAAACGCCTCTACCCGGCAATTGACGCCTGACAGACTACTAGCACAAATCCATAGCGTGACTGGATCACCAGTTCGTGTAGCTGCCGGCGGGCCGTTGCCATCGAGGAGGGGCCCAGAACTCGAACTCGTGACTGGGCAGCGCATCCTCGTTGAACTCGACGCCGAGACCGGGCGCGGTCGGCAATGGAAAGCTGCCGTCGATCGTTTCGAGCGTGACGGGAAAGATGTCGCGCGGGCGGTCGCGGTCGTGCATCGGGAAGTATTCGAGGTAGGCGAAGTTCGAGGTTGCCGCCGCCAGGTGGACGCAGGCCGCCGTTGAGATCGGGCCGAGCGGGTTGTGCGGCATCAGGTCGACGTAGTGCGTCTCGCACCAGCCGGCGATTTTGCGCGACTCGGTGAGCCCGCCGACGTTGCAGACATCAATCCGAGCGAAGTTCATGAGGCCCCGCTCCAGATACGGGGCGAAGGCCCACTTGCTGGAGAACTCCTCGCCAATCGCGAAGGGCACGTTCGTCATGGTCCGCAATTGTGCGTAGGCGTCGGGGTTCTCGCACCGGATCGGCTCCTCCACGAAATAGAGGTTGAGGTGCTCGACGCGCTGGCAAAAGAGGGCCGCTTCGACCGGACTCAGCCGGTGGTGGAAGTCGATCGAGAGGAGGGCGTTCGGTCCGAGATCGGTGCGCAGCTGGCCCAGCAGATCGACCGCCGCGTCGATCGAGGCCAGCGGGTCGTAGACGGAGCCGTCGGTGCCGGTCCAATCCAGATTGAGCATGCCTGGCGTGAAGCGGAGAACCCGCCACCCCTCGGCAACGGCATCCCGGGCCTTCTGAAGAATCTCGGGACCGCTCAGTGCGCCAGGCGTCGCGAAACAGGGAATCGTGTCGCGGCAGGCACCGCCGAGCAATTGCCAGACTGGCACATTGAGCCACTTGCCCAGGATGTCCCAGAGCGCGATATCGACCGCCGAAACCACCGCGGCGGTGATCTTGCCGCCTTCGAAGTAGGCGCCCCGGTAGAGTTGCTGCCAGATGTGCTCGATCCGTCGCGGATCCTGGCCGATCAATGCCCGCTCGAAGTGTTGGAGCATGCCGTTCATGGCGAGTTCGCGGCCCGAAATACCGCCCTCACCGAGGCCGTGGATTCCCACGTCGGTTTCGATCTTGACCACGAATTGATTGCGATGCCCGATCTTGACTGGAAATCCCTTGACTGCCGTGATCTTCACCATCCGCTCCTGTCGTGATTCGTCAGACATACACCTGAAGAAATGCTGTCTCCATATAGCAAGGGAAGGGGATGGTGGCAACCGGGCGCATGGTGGACCGTCAGTCCTGGGTACGGTGTCCAAGGCTGATTGACGTTTGCAGCAGACCTCCCCACGCCGTCATGTCGAGCTTGCGAGACATGACGGCGCGAAGCGCATCCGACGAAGTCGGATCAAGTGCACGGCGCGTTCTTGGCCCCTGGACCGGGAACCGATGCAAGAGCGATGGCTGGAAGTCGGCCTTCGGCCGATGCGCTGCGCGCGGGGACCCATCGCTCCGCTCAGTGGTCCGTCCAGGTCGACGTGTCCTCCAGTGGAGCAATCGTCGCGGTCCATCTCGCTGGAAAGGATCACCGTCATGCCCCGCAAGCAACACATCGTCCGTCTGCCCCGCCGTGACCGTCGGACCTTGACCCGGCTGGTCCGCACCGGCCGCCAGTCGGCCTGGACCCTCCCACGCGCCCGCATCCTGCTGCTCGCCGATGCGGCGACGGAGGGCCCGGCCGGGACCGATGCCGCCGTGGCCGAGGCGGCGGTCGGCGTCGTGCCCCGCACAGTCGCCCGCGCGCGGGCGGCCTGGTGTGCCCAAGGGCTGGCCTGCCTGACCCGCCAACCCCAGGATCGGCCCTCCGTGCCCCCACGCGCTCGACGGCCCAGACCCTGGAGAATCGCCGCCCTGGCCTGCACCGATCCACCGCCCGGCTTTGCCCGCTGGTCGTTGCGCCAGCTCACCGCCCGCGTCGTGGAGGTGGAGATCGTCGAGACCATCTGCCCGGAGACGGTGCGCCAGGCGCTCCCAAAAGGGGGTCCAGCCGTGGCGCACCGCGCGCGTCCTGATCCCGCCGGATCGGGATGCCAGCTACGTGGCGGCGCTGGAGATCGTGCGCGACACCTACGCCGCACCAGCCGATCCCGCCGTGCCCCTGGTCTGCTTCGACGAAGCGGGCAAGGAACTCCAGGCCCACGCCCGCGACCCGCCGCCGCCGC
>JACCYX010000532.1 GCA_013696265.1 Chloroflexia bacterium | reverse complement strand
GCTCGGCTTCGAGGTCGCCGATCCGGACGACGGCCTGGTCTGGACGCCAGGCATGGACCCGCTCGCCGCCAAACCGCCGAAGCGCGAACGCAAGAAGCCAGCCGAACGCCCGGTCGTGACGGTGTAGGTGCTCGCCACAGTCAAGCCTTAGGGGTGCCGAGCTCGTCTCGGACCGGCGCGCAGCGCCTCTAGAACCCCAGCACCATGCCTTCGACGCGCGAGTCGGTGCCGCCGATCAGGACGCCGGTCTCCGGGTCGCGGGCGATGGTCTGGAGTGAGCCGCCGCCGTTCCAGCCGCCCTGGAGCCGCACCAGGTGACCGCGCGCTTCGAGTTGCGCAACCACGTCCGCCGGCATCCGATCCTCGATCCTGAGTTCGAATGGGTTGGCGATCCCGGCGGGATCGGTGCCCGGCCAGCTCGTCCAGCGCGGCATCTCGATCGCCGCCTGTGCGTCGAGCCCGCCGTCGAGCATGCCGCTGATCGCCTGCATGTTCCACTGCGGCTGCCCGTCGCCGCCGGGCGTGCCGCCGACGAGGACCGGCCGACCCAGGGGATCGGCGATCAGGTAGCAGTTGAGGGTGTGCATCGTTTTCTTGCCCGGCGCGTACTGGTTGACGTGCCCTTCTTCCAGCGTGAACCCGCGCCCGACCCGGTTGTTGAGCACCACGCCGGTGTCGCCCCCCACCACGCACGAGCCGAACGCGCTCGACACCGACTGGATCAGCGACACCATCGCGCCTTGCCCGTCGGTGACGCTGAGGTAGGTGGTGTCGCCGTCCTGGAGCTGTCCTAGGGGGACGGTGGTAGCGGACCGGCTTGGGTCGATGTCGGCGTACCGCTGCTTGCCCCACTCAGGGGAAAGCAGCTTCTCCAGCGGAGTCTGGTGGAAGGCGGCGTCGGCGGCGTGGCCCAGCCGGTCGGCGTAGGCAAGCTTCTTGGCCTCGACCATCAGGTGGATCGCGTCGGCCGAGAGCGGATCGTCGATCTCTTCGTTCGCGATGATGTTGAGGGCTTCGAGCAGGATCAGGCCCTGGGAGGGGATCGCCGTCTGGTAGACGGTGTGGCCGCGGTAGACCGTCTGGAGCGGGGCGCCGATGTCGGTTTCGTGATCGGCGAAGTCGTCCATCGTCAGCGCGCCGCCGACCGACGCCAGGTAGGCGGTGATCCGCTTGGCGATCTCGCCGCGATAGAACGTCTCCGCGCCATCCGTGGCGATCGTCTCGATCGTGCGTCCGAGGTCCTCCTGGCGAAGGCGCTGTCCCGCCTGGAGTGGTTGTCCTTCCGGGAGGAAGATCGCGGCGGCGGCCGCGTCCCGGGCCAGGATGTTGGCGTTGCCAGCGATCGACCCGGCCCCGAGCGGCTGGAGGATGAAGCCGTCGCGGGAATGGGTGATCGCCGTTTCAGCCACTTCCGCGAACGATTTCGTGCCGTACCGGTTCAGGAGTTGCTCGTAGGCATCGACCATGCCGGGGACCGAGATCGAGAGCGGTCCCTGGTACGGCATCTGCGTGCCGTTCTCGTCGCCGTGGGCGCGCATCTGTTCGATCGAGGCGCCGCGCGGCGAGATGCCGCTGCCCTGCACCGACACGGTTTCGCCGGACCCACCCCGGACTCCAGGCATGTGGATCACCGCGAAGAGGTCACCGCCCAGGCCGCACATTTCCGGCATGACGACGGCCGCCACGAGACCGGCGGCGACCGCCGCGTCGATCGCGTTCCCGCCTTGCCTGAGCACATGCAGGCCCGCCTCGGCGGTCAGGGGGTGGGCGGCGGCGACCATGCCGTGTTCGGCGTAAAGGGGAAATGGCCGTCGCCGTGCCCACGTCTGGTCGGTCGTCGTTGCGCTCGGGAATCCGATCATCGGGCTCGCTCCTATTACTTGGTCACTGTCACTCCACATCTGTCATGTTGAGCGCCAGCGAAACATCCCGGCCCCGCTGGATACGGCGCAGCCGGTACCCTGGTTGCCACGTAGCGGCTGCGCCGGGGGATTCCTCGCAAGCTCGGAATGACAACCATATTGTGGCCGCTACGTCAGGGCCAGTGGCCGCCCCATTGTGCCGCAAACCCGGTCAAGCGCAAGCCGTGGTCCGAACTCTGGCTTGCGGACTCCGGAAGTGATGAGTGATGCACATGAATTGAGCGGACCGCCATGTATCCCGATGTCGTAGGGGGAGGGCTAACGAGCCCGTTTAAGAACATCTGGGCAACTTGGTGCTGGCCCGTGTATGCCCTCCCGCTTGGTTCCCGGACCGACAACTCACTGGTTACCTACCCCGCTGAACCGCTGCCATGCCGAACCGGCCGACATCGTGGTATCGCGGGAGGGCATAGGCGAGCAAGATGTCGTCGCGTCGTACGGCTTCGCGGCTCGCTAGCCCTCCCCTACACGGTCCGCACAAATGTTCATCCGCCCTTTGGTGGATCACCCATTGCGAGCGTCTCTGTTACCCGATGAAGCCGAAGAGGTCACGGATCGAGTTGCGCGTCTCTCCGTCCAGGATCGCGGCCCACGTCCAAAGCAGGAAGACGGCCAGCACGAGGAGGACGGCGATCGTCCCCAGTACGAATCCCCGGATGCCCTGGGGACCCGCCGCCGGTGGGTCCGGCTGGAAGGTCACATCCACTAGCGTCCAGCCTGGTGGGGATGCGGCTGGCGCGGCACTGGTGTCATCCCACATCGACGTGAACCCGGTTGTGGGCGGATCGGTCGCTACCCGGGTCGAATTGCTGGCGTCGTCGGTGTAGGAGCCGGGCTTGAACGCGGCCGTCCGCTGGGAGTCGTCGGTATCTCTGGCGGGAAGCGGCCGGTAGGCCGCCGTGTCGCCCTCCTCCGGGGCGTTCAGCGAGGAGCCGCACTCGGCGCAGAAGAGACTGAGGTTGCTGTTCGGCGCGTGGCACACCGGGCAGGTTCTCGTGGATGCCGTATTGGTTGAACTCATCGCGGAACTCCGGTGTTGGCCATGTCAGGCGGTTTCGTTGAGGAAATGCGGATCGACCGCGAAGGCATCGGCCACGCCGAACTTCTCCATCACCACGAGACTCACCGCGTCGACATAACTCAGGCCACGCGGGTTGCGGGAACTGATCACGAGCGCCCGGGCTCGTCGCTCGTCCTGCTCATCGGCGTGGTAGATCGACAACCGGTGGTCCCGCAGCCAGCGGCGGGCAACGTCCGGGCCCACGCCGGCGTCCAGCAGATCGACCGTTTCGGCGATGACGTGGTTGGTCGTGAAGAGCTTGTAGCCTTGTTGCAGGAGTTCCGCGTAGGCGCTGACGGCGGCGCCGTGGGTGTTGTCGTTGGCGTCGACCATCGCCACGATGGCCGACGAGTCGACGAACGCCACGAGATCCGGCGCCGTCTCTTCATTGTTGGGTGTTTCCGCCAATTCCTCTGCGTCCACGACGTTCCTCTCCTGGTTGGTCATCTCCGGACAGCGGCTGTCATGCCCGCCGCCGGGCGGCGGCGAGCCGGTAGGCCAGCTTGCCTTCGCCGATGTTGGATCCTGCCCCCTTGCCGATGCCGATGACATCGTTCAGCGGATGAACGGCGGAGGCCTTGCCCAGGCGCTGGACGAAGGTCTGCGGGGTGCGGGTGGCCGCCGCGAAGTGGTCGAGCGTCGCGCGCTCGATGAACCATTGGCCCCCGATCCGCTGACCCTTGAGCCGGCCTTCACGAAGGTAGCGGCGCACCTGTTCCGTAGATCGTTCGAGCCGCCGGGCCGCATCGCCGACGCTGAGCAGCGCCTGTTCGTTCTCCATCGTGTCCAAGTCCATGCAGTAAGGAGACGCGGAAACCCGCGCCGGGTTCAACGATCAAGGGCGACCGCCGTTCGGGCTGCCGCTGGCAGTGCGTTGCATACGACAACATGGTATCCATATTCGGGTACGCTCGACAACCCCGCACCGGAAGTCGATGATGGAAACGCGATAGCCAGGCCTCTTCCGGGAGCCCATTCACGGTCGATTGTCTAGCCGCAGGGATGCCCGCGAATGAGCCGAAACGATCATCACGACAGCCTGGAAACGCGCCTCAAGGCCGATGGTTTTTCGGTCATCGATCTAGGATTTCTCGATACCAGCCACGTGATCGCCGCCTACCTGGTCGACGTTGGAAGCCAACTGGCGCTGATCGAAACCGGGCCCTCGACCTGCCTGGACAACCTCGAACGGGGGATCACGGCGGCCGGCTACGACCTTCGGGACGTGAACCGGATCATCGTCACTCACATCCACCTCGACCATTCCGGCGCGGCCGGCGTGATCGCCCGCAAGTATCCAAACGTGCGGGTTTCGGTCCATCCGGTCGGGGCGCCGCACCTGATCGAGCCGGAGCGGCTCGTGCGCAGCGCCGCCCGCATCTACGGCGACGACATGGACCGGCTGTGGGGGGAGATCGCCGGGGTACCGGAAGACCGGGTCGATCTGCTCCGGGATGGCGAAACCCTGGCGGTGGGGAAACGATCGTTGCGGATCGCGTTCACGCCCGGCCACGCCTCGCACCACGCCGTCATCTTCGATGAGCAATCACGGACCCTGTTTGCCGGCGACAC
This sequence comes from Chloroflexia bacterium, assembly GCA_013696265.1. Taxonomy (GTDB): domain Bacteria; phylum Chloroflexota; class Chloroflexia; order Thermomicrobiales; family UBA6265; genus JACCYX01. The sequence goes on along the minus strand of JACCYX010000532.1, from coordinate 567 downwards.
GGGCGGGATCCGGATGCCGGGCAGCGACTTCGTAGCGGCGCCGATCCCGCCGCCGGAATTCGACCCGGAAGCGTGGGAGGGAAGCATCGCCACGATGCGCGCCTTAGCGCCGGCACGGATCGCCCTGACCCACTTCGGGGTCTACGAGGATCCGGCGTGGCATCTCGACCAGGTGATGCCCCGGGTGCGCGAGTTGGTGGCGATGGGCGAGGCCGCTGGGGATGAGATCAGCGATACCACGGCGATGACCCGGAGGTTCGACGCCTTTCAGCGGCGGAAAATCGGCGATGCGGCCACCGACCTCATGATGCGCCGCCTGAACCTGGCCAACCCCGACGTGCTGGCCGCGATGGGCCTGGAAAGATATTTGAGCAAACGAGGTGAAGGAAAAGCGTGATCATTGAACACGGCTCGTGGGGGAGGGCTAGCGGACCATAAACGGCACCTTTCGCTTCCCCGTTCTTGTCCGCGGGCGCCTGTCCAGAGCGCAGCGTGAGACCCTCCCGCGATGCGCCGATACCGGCATGGACTCCACGTGGCGACAGGATGCGCGGCCAATCGCATCGC
>JACCYX010000445.1 GCA_013696265.1 Chloroflexia bacterium | reverse complement strand
CCGGCGTGATGCCCCGGAGGGCGGCGTACTGATGGAGCTCATGCAGTGACTTGGGCGAAGTCTTGTCGTGCAGGGTAAGGTGTTCCCACAGCACTTCGATCCCATCCACCCCCAGGTCGGCGCAGCGGTCGATCATCTGCTCGATGGTGAGGGAATCGTTGCCCTCGGGACCACCCCCGAGACGATGGAACGAATAGGATGAAATCGCGATCTTGACAGCCACAAAACGCTCTCCTCAGAAATCAGTCTTCATGCTCGGGGACCAATGTCGATCACCGTTGCCCGGGAGAGCATCCCACCGATTGGCCAGGCTGTCACGCACCGTCGTCCCAATTCCGGTTCCGCGACGGGCAATTTGAGTAAACGTTACGTAGACTTAACAATTGCCATGAGGGCTCGATTAGTCTGTCGTTCGCCAGTACGACGCGTGCCGCTCCCGGAACTCCTCGACGGTCAAGCCATACCAGAGCAGGTCGAAGAACTCGCCACTGGTGTAGACGTTGCGGCGGAGCCGGCCCTCCAGTTGGAAACCCAGGGACTCGTGGAGCCGGATCGACGGCTCGTTGAAGGAGTAAACCCCGGCGTTCGCCTTCTGGTAGCGCAACTCCTGAAAGTAGTAGCGGAGCACGAGGCAAATCGCCTCCTTCGCGTGCCCCTTGCCCCGATGCTCCTCGAAGACGTGCAGTCCATAGCTCAACACGCCGGTCCGCGCGTCGCAATCATGGGTGGCGATGCCGCCCACCAGCTCACCGGTCGCGATCGACTCCATCTGGAACGCGTACGTGCCGTCGTCGAATGCCGCCAGCGATCGCCGCGTGGCCCACTCCTGGACGCGCGCCAGCGAGCCTGGCGGATAGACCCGATCGATCAGCCCGTAGTCGTCCGTCCCGTTGAATCGCCAGTGCGCCTCGGCGTCGGCTGCCTCGACCGCCCGCAACCGGATGAGCGAACCGTCCCAAGAGTTGCCCATCCCCGGTTTCCCCTTCCTTGCGCTTCCCGCGCGATCGTCGCGATTCTGCCAGACGTGACAGACATAAATGCGCGCGGCGCTGTATTCTTGACGTTCACGGCAGGCATGGGTCCCCGCTGGCACACATACGTCACATGATACCGGGAATGCACGAGTGGACGATCAGGTCATCAGCCAAACCGATGTGATTCAGCACGAAGCGGGCCAGGTCGTCGGCGATGCCGGTCACGCACCGCGGGAAGTGGATTTCGCCCACCAGTTGAAACGCCTGCGGGACGAACGCGCCTGGTCGAAGGCCGACCTCGCCAAGCGATCCGAACTGGATCCCAGCTCGATCACGCGCTTCGAACAGGGCTCGCGCAATCCGGACCGCGACACGATTTTCCAGATCTCGGACGCGATGGCGTTGCCCTTGGTCGAGCGCGACCGGTTGCTGGCGGCGGCGGGCTACCGCTCCGAGATCTGGGACGAACCGCTGCTCGTCGAGCTGTCGCAGATCCTCGCCGATCGCGAGATTCCGCTCGCGATCCGGGACGAGATGCGGTCCGTGCTGCGGATGGCCATTGCCTACGGGCGGCTCAAACGCCTGGAGGCGCGCTAGGACCATGGGGCCGAGGAGTCTGGTTCGCCTTGAGGGAAACGGGTGGCCCGCATGACAAGCCCGCGCGTACTGCACCTGGCGGCATTGATCCTGGCGGTTGTGTTGGCCGCCGTGACGCCTCTTGCGTCCACCAGCACGACGGCGGTCGCCAGCCAGCAAGGGGCCGATCTTCCTCCCGTCGACCTCGACGCGCTCGATCCCGACCGCTGGTCGCTCAGCGAACTCGTCGTGGCGCCCGGCCAAACGATCCGGGTCACGAACCGCGGCGTTTCGGCCCACACCTTCACCGTCCGCGAATGGGGCATGGACGTTCCCCTGCCCACCCTGCAAACGGTCGAGATCGTCGTCCCGGCCGCTCTGCAACCCGGCGACCAGTTCACCTTCTTTTGCAGCGAACCGGGGCACCAGGCGCTCGGCCAGGAAGGCACGGTCACCATCGTGGCACCGGAGGAGGTTCTGGCTGGCCAGCAGCCGGCCGACGCCGGCGCTTCGTCCGAACGCATCGTGCTTGAAACCCGGGACGATTTCAGCTGGTCATTGCCCTCGTTGGAGGTGGTTGCCGGGCAGTTCATCGAAATCCGCAACCCCGGCGTACTCGAACATCATTTCGTGGTCGACGAGTGGGACATCAACGAAACGATTTCATCCGGAGAGGTCAAGCTGGTCCAGGTGCCGGACTCGGTGGCCGCCGGCCAGCAGTTCCTGTTCTACTGTTCCGTGCCTGGACACCAGGCCGGGGGCATGGAAGGCACGATCACCGTCATTGCCCCGGCGGACCCGGCGAGCGGCTCGGACCCGAATCCGCGGCGCACCGAGCCAAACTTCGACCGCTTCCTGCCCGATGCCGAAACCCTGGGCACCGGTTGGTCGCTGGTGCGGACCGGCGACGCGCGGGCGGTGGTTCCCGATTACGACAACGCCAGCGCCCAGATCTTTCCTGGCCAGGGTCGCGGCGCCACCTACGTCGGTCCCAACGGGAGCCGGGCCACGATCCTGGTCCTGCCGTTTTCGGCAACGGGCGTGCCGTCCAACCAGATCGTGGAAGCGATCGTCAACGTCCAGGTGCTGATGATGGCGGATTGGGAAACCGATCTCCGTGACGCGGGCGACATCTCGCCGCCCGCCGGGTGCGACGCCGCCAACCGGGCCGGGGGCGTCACCAGCGTCTACACCTTGCCGGCGGGATCGACTGTCTGCCAGTTGCGGAGCGCGGGGATCGCCATTTTCGTGACGGTCGAGGGCGCCTACGCCGAGTGGAGCGGGATCGAAGCGGCCGACCAGGTTGTCACGCGCCTCCTGGAGCGGGCGTAGCCCAGATCAGGCATGCCTGTACCGACCTGGTAACGTTGAAACACATTGATCGAAACTCGTGGTTATCGAGGTCGTGTAGGGGAGGGCTAGCGAGCTGCGAAACTGTACTACGCGAAGAAATCTTGCTCGCGTATGCCCTCCCGCGATGTCGCATCTCCCAGGATCCGCCCAGGAATCGGGGTTTTACGACCCCGCGACTGGGCGGGAGGGCATACACGGGCAAACACGCGGTGGCGAAGGTGTCCTTCACGGCCCGCTAACCCTCCCCTACGAGATCGCGTACGGCGCCTTGCGGCGATGTGCGTCAGTCCTTCCCGGCAAAAGCCACCACGCCGAGCCCCTCAATGCCTAGCGCCGGCGGATCGAGGTGAACACTTGTGACGTTGAGGCCCGCGAACGGCACGATCCCGAACCACCGGTGTAGGTGCTCGTGCGGCCGGTTGTAGCCCTTGATCAGCGGCGTCACCCAGGCGACAACCCGCACATCCTGCCCCACCGGGCGAGTGTCACCGGTGCGAAACCGGTGCCGGGCCACGAACCGCTCGACCGCCGCCT
>JACCYX010000428.1 GCA_013696265.1 Chloroflexia bacterium | reverse complement strand
TAGGCGATCGGGGTCCGCCCCTACGACATGCGTGTTCACACTTCCGGATTCACTCAAAACAATGTGCATCACCCGTTACGGATGGTCGTTATGGGCACCGCCTTTACGACCGCCGAACGCGTGCGGCGTTCCCGCCTTACTCCGTGATCAGCCCTTGCTCGATCAGGAACGCCCGGGCCACGTCGATGGCTTCCATGCCGCCGTCGTCGACCTGGAAGTTGAGGTCGGCCATCGTCTGATCGTCGATCATGCCGCTGAGCTGGTTCAGGATGTCCGCCACTTCCGGCGACTCGTCGAGAATCTCCTGGCTCACGACCGGTGCCGCGTAGTAGGGCGGGAAGAACCCCAGGTCGTCTTCGAGCAGGGTTAGGCCGAGCGACGGAATCCGGCCGTCCGTGGCGAAGGCGGAGATCACATCGACGTCACCGGATTCGATTGCGCCGTAGACCAGGCCGGGATCGAATCCGATCGCGTCCTCGAACTCGACACCGTAGACCTCCTGCAGCCCCACCAGCCCGTCTTCGCGGACCAGGAACTCCTGGGTTCCGCCGAAGACAAGATCCTGATCGTGGTCGAGCAAGTCGGAAATCGTCACGACACCGAGTTCTGTCGCCTGGTCGCCGCGGAGGGCGAGCGCGTAGGTATTGTTGAAGCCCCACGGTTCGAGCCAGGTGAGGCCGAATTGCGACTGGTACTCGGCCGCGACGATGTCGTAGACCGGATCGACGCCCACCGCGACTGGAGTCGCGGCGCCGGCGGCCGGTGTGGCTTCCGCCGCGGGTAGCTCCAGGCCGAGGATAGCGAGCAGGCCGGTGCCGGTGTACTCGACGTAGACATCGATGTCACCGTTCACCAGCGCCTCGTGCGCGACCACGGTGCCGCCGAGGTTGAGTTGGCGTTCGACCGGGTAGCCGGCGTCTTCGAGCAGGAGGGCGACCATCTCGGAGACGATGATCTGCTCCGTGAAGTCCTTGGAGCCGACGACGATGGTTGGCAAATCCTGGCGCGCGGCCGTCGCCCCGGCGAATGATGAGAGCACGAGCCCGATGGCCGCGAATACGGCAAAGAGTGTCTGGTTGAACTTCGTCATGGTGGAATGCTCCTCTGTTGCTTCCCTTATGGCGGACCCCCGTTGGTCAACCGTCCGCTTCGTTCCCGTCGTTCACCTCCTTCACCCCTATCGTCTCACCTTACGTCACGGTAAGTCCAGCCGGCACGATGACCCGGCGCACGCCGCGCAGGATCATTTCGGTGGACATCGCCAGCACGGCGACCGGCACCGCGCCGGCCAGCAGGATTGGCGGATTGACCATGGCCAGCCCCTGCAGGATCCAGTCACCGAACCCGCCGCCGCCGATGTAGGCGGCCAGGGTGGCGAGACCGATGTTCTGGACGGTGGCCGTCTGGATTCCCGCGAACATGACGGGACTAGCGAGCGGAAGCTCGACGAACCACAAGAGTTGCCGGTCACTCGTGCCCATGCCGCGCGCGGCGTCGACGATCGCGCGGTCGACGCCGCGGATGCCGATGACGGTGTTGAGGAAGATGGGCAGCACGGCCTTGATCGTCAGGGCGAAGAGGGCGGGCCGGAAGCCGATGCCGAGCAGCGGTAGGGTCAGGCCGAGGATTGCCAGACTGGGAACCGTCTGTCCCACGTTGGCGATCCACGTCATCGGCCGTTCGAACCAGGCGAGGCGCGTGGTCAGCACGGCCAGCGGAATGGCGATCAGGATCGCGATGAGCACCGAGAAGCCCACCAGCCGCACATGCTCGAGCAGCAACTCGCGGAACTGCTCAGGATGGTCGCGGATATAGGCGATGAAATCGAGCGGTTCGCCCCGGCGCATGCGCTTACCTCCCTTCCGCCGCGGCGCCGGCGTCTCGCCGCAGGGCATCGCCCAGGCGCTTCAGCGCCCAGTCGCCAACGAGGGCCAGGACCGTCGCCATGATCGCCCCGGCCAGCACCTGGTCGGCGTCGAGTGTGCGCAATCCGTCGAAGATCAGCCGGCCGAGCCCGCCGGCGCCGATCACGGCGGCGATCACGGCGATGCCGATCGCGGCCATGGTCGCTACGCGGATCCCGGCGAAGATGACCGGGATCGCCAGCGGCAATTCGACGAGGAAGAGGCGCTGGCGTCCGGTCATGCCCATGCCGCGCGCCGCGTCGAGCGTTGCGCGCGGCACATCGTCGATCCCGGCGATGGTGTTGCGGATGATCGCGAGTAGGGAATAGAGCGTGAGTGCGATCGTTGCGGTCGAGGCGCCAAGCCCGGTGTAGGGGATCAGGATCGCGAAGAAGGCGAGGCTGGGGATGGTGTAAAGGATGCCGCTCAAGTTGAGGATGGGACTCTCCAGCCACCGGATTCGCGTACAGAGAATCCCGACCGGCACGCCGATCAGGGTCGCGGCGAGCACGCTGATGCCTACGAGCCGGATGTGTTCTAGCGTCAACTCGAACACACGCTCCGGTTGCTCAAACAGGTAGAACATGGGCAGCCTCCGGATCCGGCGCAGCCTCGGCGGACGTCATCGTTTCCGCCGGCGCGATCGATTCGCCAAGCACCGTCGCCAGTTGCTGGTACGTCAGGTAGCCGCTTGGGCGGCCCGACACATCGCTAACCAGGAAGCCTTCGCGATTGGACCGGTCGTGACGGGCCAGTTCCTGCCCCGCTTGGGGGATCGAGAGCGTGCCGGCGAGAATCGGGACATCGTCGGGCACGCCGTCAGGACGCGACCCCGCCAGTTCCGCCAAGTAGGTGTGTTGCAACGCCCGGAGCGAGCGATCTTCCCCGATGAATTCGGTCACGAACGGCGAGGCCGGATTGCGAAGGAGATCGGCAGGAGTCCCGTTCTGGACGATCCGGCCCTCCGCCATCAGCACGATGCGGTCGCCGAGGAGAAAGGCTTCGCCAATGTCGTGAGTGACGAAGACGATCGTCTTTTGCACCTCAGCCTGGATGCGCCGCAGCTCGCGCTGGAGCTGCTTGCGGGTGATGGGATCGACGGCGCCGAACGGCTCGTCCATGAGGATGATGGGAGGATCGGCGGCGAGCGCCCGCGCCACGCCGACGCGTTGCTGCTGCCCGCCCGAAAGCTGGCGCGGAAAGCGATCGGCGAACTGTTTTGGAGGCAGACCGACCAGCGCCAGCAACTCCTCGGCACGCTGTCGCCGCCGGGCACGCGGCCAGCCGAGCAGGCGCGGCACGACCGCGACGTTGTCGGCGACGGTGAAATGCGGGAAAAGTCCACCTTGCTGGATGACATAACCGATGGCGCGCCGCAACTCGACCACATCCAGGTCGCGGACATCGCGGCCGTTGATCGTGATCGTGCCTTCGCTGATCGTTTCCAGCCGGTTGATCATGCGCATCGTGGTGGTCTTGCCCGAGCCGGACGGCCCGATCAGGACGTGCAGTGCGCCGGCGTCCACCTCGAAACTGACATCCTCGACGGCCCGCACCGACCCGGAGGGGGAATCGAAGTTCTTGGAAACATGCTCAAGCGTGATCAAGGAAACGCCCGCCCACAGCGGCGACACTCCACCGGAACATCCACCGCCGATCCTTGTATTCAAGAAGAGTTCGATCTGTTAGCCGCTATTGTACGCTACGTGGTGAAGTGTCTCGGAACCGCGCCGATGCCTGATGGTGATGTTTCACGGACGTTCAATATTCCCTTTCAGGCCGATGGGCGTGGATAAGCGTCAAAGAAGGAACGTCATTCTGGGGCGGAGCCGAAGAATCCCTGTGCGCAGCGAAGCGATAGCACTCGGCGGCGCAGCCAACGCTTGGTGCCGGGAAACATCAGTCCGGCTCCGCCGGATGCGCTATCGCTCCGCTGCGCGCAGGGATACCGCTCCGCTACCTCCTTCGTCGGAATGACAGTTGGATGGGGCGCGACTGGACAAAAGACCTTGGACCTAATACCCAGGTTCCTTCAGGGTCATTGAGTTCGGCAGACGACACCGTGAGCATCCATCGACGTTGCGGGAGTAGGTGATGAGCATTGTCTATGTCGATCTCGAACATGACCGGGTGCGAGATAACGCGGTCGCGGGCGTCGCCCACCGGACCCGGCGCGCCGCGGCCTTGGCCCGCCTCGCCGAGGCGGCGGGCGAGCCGTGCGACGTGGTGCGCTTCGAAGATGTCACCGTCGACCTCATCAGGAGCCTCGCCCCGCGTGCGCTGGTCATCAGCGGCAACACCGCCGACTGGAGTGAGTACGCCGTCGCCTCACTGGCGGGAATGGCGGAGACGATCCGGGCCGCGCCGGTGCCGATTCTCGGCATTTGCGGCGGTCATCAACTCATTGGCCAGGCACACGGTGCGACCTGGGGCCCGCTTGGACCCGTGCTCGACGGCGCGACCGACCCCCATCCACATTTCGCGCCCGGCCTGCGCAAGGAACGGGGCTTTCTCCCGATCGATATCGATCGCTCCAGTCCCTTGTTCCAGGGGTTGGGCGCATTGCCGGTGGTCTTCCAGTCGCACTACTGGCACCTGACGGACGTTCCCCCGGAATTCAGCGTCTGCGCGAATTCGCTCGACTCACCGATCCAGGCCATCGCACGCCAGGACCGGCCTGTCTTTGGCGTGCAGTTCCACCCCGAGCGCTACGACGATAACCACCGCGACGGCGAAATGGTTCTCCGCAACTTCTTCGCCATCGCGCGCGACAACCTACCTTTGCCGGTCGCCAGACCCACCTCCGATTCAGTGGGGTTGTCGTGAGTCGACACGGGCGCGCGTTAGCCGCCCTATCCAAGGCTGGCCGACATCCCCCCTGTCCCCAACCTTGTCATTCCGAGTTTGCGAGACATCCCCCAGCGATGCCGGTACGGTTCCGAGTAGCGACAGTCGGTACGTCCATAGGCTGGATACCGCTTCGCGGGGGATGTCTCGCACGCTCGGAATGACAACCTGCGCTGGAGCAACACCTGGGAGTACCACGCGGGCGGCCTGGTCAGCCGGGCCACGCCTTTACCGCTTGATCCCCGTCATCGTGACGCCCTCGATGAAGTATTTCTGGAACGCGAAGAAGAGGATGACGACCGGCAGCATCACCACGAGGCTCGCGGCCATCATCCAGTCCCAGCGGGGCAAGCCACCGGCCGCCTGCTGGAACGTGGTCAGGCCGAGCTGCAGCGTGTACTTGTCCTCCGTGCTGAGGTAGATGAGCGGCTTGAGGTAGTCGCCCCAGGTGCCGTTGAAAGCGAAGATCGTCACCGCCGCCAGCGCCGGCCGGGACAGGGGCGTCACGATCTGCCACCAGATGCGTAGCTCGCTCGCGCCGTCGATTTTCGCCGCCTCCGAAAGCTCCATCGGGATTGAGCGGAAGAACTGCCGCAGCAGGAAGACATAGAACGCGTCGGTGGCGAGCCACGACGGTACCACCAGCGGCCGAATCGTGTTCACCCAGCCGAGTTGGGCGAAGAGGATGTACTGCGGGATGAGCGTCACGATGCCGGGCAGCATCATCGTCCCCAGCACGATCAGGAACCAGGCGTCGCGGCCCGGCCAGCGCAGTCGCGCGAACGAGTAGGCAACTAGCGAGGAACTGACGACCGCGCCCAGGGTCGCCAGCGTGGTGATAACAAGCGTGTTCCGGAAATAGACGTCGAACGGGGCGCTGGTCAGCGCGTCCTGGAAGTTGCCCCAGACGATCGGATCGGGAATCCAGTTCCGCTCGAACACCTGCTGGGCGGGCTTGAGCGAGGTCGAGAGCATCCATGCCAGCGGGGCGATGAAGAGGAACGCGGCGAAGCAGAGGATCAGGAAGGCCATCGCCCGCAGGGCGAGGTCCCGCCAGCGCGTGCTCCGGTACCACGGGATCCTGGCGGCTTTGACTGATCTCGTTTGCTCGTCGGCGATGATGCCCACACACGCCCCCTCGAACGACCTGAATCGGATCTATTTGATTCCCGGTAGTGGCAGTCCCGAGCTTGCGAGGGATCATCTCTGCCTTTCACGGGCCAGGGCAGAGATGATCCCTCGCAAGCTCGGGACTGCCACTACCGGGAATCAAATAGATCCGATTCAGGTCGTTCGAGGGGGCGTGTGTGGGCATCATCGCCGACGAGCA
>JACCYX010000418.1 GCA_013696265.1 Chloroflexia bacterium | reverse complement strand
GGTCAGTCTCCCATGAGTGGGATCGGTAGCGGGCCAGGTCGTCCCGGTCGATCCGGTAGACCCCCGCGTGCTTGGTCGCCGGAAGGTCGCCGCGAGCGATGGCACGGCGGATCGTGCGCTCGCTGACGCCGGCGACGCGAGCCGCGTCGAGGGCGGACAACGGCCAGGTGTCCGGCGCGCCGGACAATCCATTGCCCCCGGCCTGCTGGTGCGTGCACTCGTCCATGGCAGCGACATCTCACACGACGGCGCCGAATATGACCGATGACCCTTCGAGTCCCCACGCAGCCGCCAGGCTGTCGCATCCTCAGCATTATGACCGCAAGAGCATGTGACGTATACGCGACGGCTTATATCGCTCGCTTCCGCCGCCCAATCGAGTATGTCAGGAGAACGCGAGAGCCGCGCTGAAGCTCACCCGTCGCCATGCCTGATGGACCGCCCGAATTTCACAGGACCGGCACCGTTGTGGGCTTGGTGTCGAACTGCGTTTGATACAGTTCTTCGTACCGTCCGCCGGCCGCGAGCAGATCCAAGTGCCGGCCGCGTTCCACGATCCGCCCGTCCTCGATCACCAGAATGAGATCGGCGGCGCGGATCGTGGAGAGCCGGTGCGCGATCACGACCACGGTGCGGCCGCTCAGGACCTCCGCCAGCGCATCGGACACCGCCGCTTCGGATGTCGAATCGAGGTGCGCGGTGGCCTCGTCGAGTATCACCACCCGCGGCCGCGCCAGTAGCAGCCGGGCGATGGTCAGTCGCTGGCGCTCGCCGCCGGAGAGCCGGTAACCACGCTCGCCGACGACGGTATCAAGGCCGTCCGGCAAGCCCGCGATCACGTCGGTCAGCCGGGCCCGGTGCAGCACCTCCCACAACTCGTCGTCGGTTGCCCCGGGCCGCGCCAGCAGCAGGTTGGCGCGGATCGACTCGTGGAAGAGGTGGCCATCCTGGGTGACCATCCCCAGCGTGGTGCGAATCGATTCCGCGGTCAGGTCCCGGACATCGATGTCCGCCAGCCGGACGCCGCCGCTGTCCACGTCGTAGAGTCGCGGGATGAGCTGGGCGATGGTCGACTTGCCGGCACCCGACGACCCCACCAGTGCCACCATTTCGCCCGGTTCGACCCGGAACGCGACATCGTGCAGCACCTCGACTCCACCCCGGGTATCGAGATCGGCGACTTCCTCCAGCGAGGCGAGCGACACCCTGTCGGCCGATGGGTAGGCGAAATGGACGTGATCGAACTCGACCGAGACCGGACCGTCGGGGACGCGCCGGGCGTCGGGCTTTTCCGTAATCAGCGGTTCGAGGTCCAGCACCTCGAAGACCCGCTCGAAGCTGACCAGCGCACCCATCACTTCGACCCGCGCATTGGCCAGGGAGGTGAGCGGCGCGTAGAGGCGGGTGAGCAGCAGGGCGAGGGCGACGACCGCGCCGGCGTCGAGTTGGCCCCGCAGGGCGTAGAACCCGCCCAGTCCATACACCAGCGCCAGGGCCAGCGCCGAAACCAGGGTCAGCGCGGTGACGAACACCAGCTGGAGCATCACCATGCGGACCCCGATGTCGCGAACGCGCCGGACGCGCGCCGCAAACTCGGCCGATTCCTCTTCAGGACGCCCGTAGAGCTTGACGAGCGTGGCTCCGGGAGCCGAGAACCGCTCGGTCATCTGGGTGCCCATTTCCGCGTTGTGGTTCGCCGATTCGCGCCGCAGTTGGGCCAGCCGTGTGCCCATTCGCCTCGCGGGTAGCACGAATACCGGCAGCAGCACCAGGGCCAGCACGGTGATCTGCCAGGACATCTGGAGCATCACGACCAGCGTGAGCAGGAGGGTGACGAAGTTGCTGACCACCCCGGAGAGCGTGTCGCTGAACGCGCGTTGGGCGCCGATTACATCGTTGTTCAAGCGGCTGACCAGGGCGCCCGTCCGCGTGCGCGTGAAGAAGGCGATCGGCATGCGCTGCACATGGTCGAAGACGGAGGTGCGCAAGTCGAGGATCAGGCTCTCCCCGATGTTCGCCGACAGCCACCGCGTGAGCAGCCCAACGCCGGCCTCGGCGACCGCGATCACGGCGATGAGCGCCGCCAACCCGATCACCACGTTCTGGTCGGCGCCCTCGATGATGGCATCGACCACGCGGCCGGCGAGGACCGGCGTGGCGACCGTCAGGATCGCCATCACCACACTCAGCAGCAGGAACAGGATCAGCAAGATCCGGTGTGGCCGGGCGAAGGCGGCGATGCGCCGCAGCGTGGCTTTGGAAAACGGACGTTGCTCATCCCGGGCGTACATCACCCTATGCAGCGAACTCCAGGCGGTTGATTCCATGATAGGTACGTCTCTCCAGGCGATCGGGAAGGTTGGGGGGAAACTGGTCAGGCGGGTTACGGGCTCGACCGGCGGCCACCAGAGCCTTCATTCTGGTCCTTCCCCGGCGCCCGCACAACTGGACACCTGGTCAGCCCAAAGGGGTTCGCCGCCGGTTCGGCGGCGCGCACCATTCACGAGCAGGACGCTTGGTAGCGGGATTTGACGATTGGCGTTTGCTCGGATCGTGTAGGGGAGGGCTAGCGGGCCGTGAAGGACAGCGTCGCCACCCCGTTCTTGCCCGCGTATGCCCTCCCGCAATGCCACGCTGGACCCCGTTTTGGGGTGGCGGCAAACCGGGCGCGAAACCGGCTCATCGGCGGCACCGAAACCTCGCGGGAGGGCATACGCGAGCCGCGTACTGTCGCGTGGTACGGCTTCACGGCTCGCTAGCCCTCCCCTACACGATCCGAGCAAACGCCAATCGTCGAAAAATGTGCGACAGGCGGTTGGTAGGGAAGGCAGCGGCGGCGTTCACCGTCGGATGGTTGGGGTCCTAATCCAGGATGCGCTTGACGAAGGTGGGGATCGGGTACCGGGCCAGCCGCTGGCGCAGGACCGGCCCGGCCTGGAACAGCGCCGTCCAGGCCAGGCGTCCACGCCGGGTCCGGTTGAAGACGAAGCAGGCCGCGAAGGGCCGCGCCAGATCGGTCCAGGCCAGCTTGTGGGCGTCCGAGCGGCCGCAGTTGTCCAGCACGGAGACGCCCAGGTCCGGGGCGGCGGCCAGTGACCAGGCCTTGATCAGGTGGCCCGGCGACGACTTGCTGTAGGACTCGTCGTAGCTCGACTTGAGTTCGTACGTCGTCCCGTTGTGCACCACTTCGAGTTTGGCGGCGACCAGCGCGTCGTCGCACCAGAGTTGGTAGACCGCCAGAGATCCGGCTTTTTGGGCATCGGCCACGATCAGGTCGTAGAACGCCTTCGTCGCTGGATCGCTAAGGATGGCGGTGTCCGCCTCGCCCTTCCAGCCACTGGCCTCCTGCCGATAGAGGGCATCGACGGCATCCTGGATTTCCTCTGGCGGGTGACTGCTGTCGACGATCCGGAATCTTACCTCGCCCAAGCCCCGCAGGCGCTTCAGCGACCGCCGCAACTGCGAGCGGAGCTTGATCGGGCGGGTGGTGACGATCTCGTCGACGCCGCGGGGGAACTGGGTGACATCCACGTACGGGCAGGCATCGGGACGATGGTGGCGGGTGGCATGACCATCGGCGCCGGCGAGTTCGAGCAGCCGCCAGGCCACCCCGGTATCGGGGGCGGAGTCGAACTGCACGATGTCCCAGTCCGGCCAGGACCGGAGGTGGTCCCAAATGGCCTGGGTGACACGTTCCAGATCTCCCGCGCCGTGGATTACGTCGAACCGCGGAAAGTGGGTGTTGGCGGCCGAACGGAGCCAGCGCAGCCGGAGCGGTCCGATTCCGACCGACCGTTCAGTCAGGGGCAGCGCGGCGCGGAGTGCCCCGTGCTGGCGGACCGTGATCAGCGTGATCGCGGCCTGGGGGTCGAAGGCCGCAACGTAGGCACGCGCCCACGCCGGGGAGTAGAACGGCTCGTCACACGGGCCTTCAGCACACAGCGCGGTCCACTCGGGCGCGATGGCGTCGATCAGTTCCGTCGATCCGTGCTCCCGCGTCACCACGTACGCGTCGTCGCCATCCGGATTCGTTTCGCGCTCGATCGCCACTGATGCAACCACATTCCTGGCCTCAAGGGCCGATTCGTACGTAAGCGAGACGCGGTTCGTGGTTGACGGTCGCTCCGATGAGCCCAGCGGTGGCGGGATCTGATGCTTGCCAGGCCGAGAGGACAGGGTACCCTCCTTGGGGTGGACGCGAAACAGCCTGGCTGGCTTTGTCCCGCAATGGGCGATGTAATCGTGTCCGCATAGCTGGCATAATCGTGACGGTAATGTCCGGGTTTTGGCGATGCGATGGCGCTTGAACGATGTCGATGTCACCTGAAAGCAGCCCCTTGGCGTTCCAACCACCTGAAAACCCTTTCGAGCGACGTGTGCCAGGTTCTCCGCGGGTGCGATTCTATCCAGCTCGTGACGTCGATCTGACCGCGACCATGTGGTCCAGCCTGGAACGGCGCCTGGACTCGCCCGGCCTCACCTGTTCCTGGGCCTGGACCGAGACCTGGCTCCGGCATTATGGCGATCGAGTGCGGCATTGCTTCGCCGTCGGCGAGGTGGATGGCGCGCCCGTCGGCATCGTGCTGGTCACCGCCTCGTGGCCGGTTCCCGTCGATCGGCTGGCCTTTCGCGGCGTCATCCACCTCGGCACCGCGGGCGAACCGCGGGGCCAGAGCGTCGGTGTGGAATACAACCGCCTGCTCTGCGACCCGGCGTGGCGGCCCGCCTTCGCCTCGGAGCTGATGCGAACCATCCGGGACGAATTGAAGCCGGCCGCGATCCGCCTCGACGGGTTCGTTCCCGAGGATGTGGCGCTGCTCACGGCCGGGCAGCCTGGGTTCGCGGTCCGCGACCTGGCCTGCCCCACGTTCGACCTCGAATCGGCCCGCGATGGGGAAACGGAGATCCTGGCGTTGCTGGGTGGTGGCGTCCGCGGCCGGATACGCCGGAGCGATCGCGGATTTGGCGACCTCACGGGTGAGTGGGCGACCACAACCGACCAGGCGCTCGACATCTACGACGAGTTGATCGCGCTCCACCAGGCGCGGTGGGAGCGGGAAGGACGGCCAGGCGCCTTCGCCAGCGGCCGGTTCGCGGGATTCCACCGGGAGTTCATTGGCCGGTCCCTCGGTGACCGGCCGCGGGTCCTGCTCTACCGGCTTCGCAACGAGCGGGGCACGATCGGCTGCCTGTACGGCTTCATCGAAAACGGCATGGTGCTCTTCTACCAGAGCGGATTCATCGACGTCGAGGACAACCGGCTCAAGCCGGGACTCACCACGCACGCCGCCTGCCTGCGGGAGTGTTTGGGGCGAGGACTGACATCCTACAATTTCCTGGCGGGCGAGGCCCGCTACAAGCGTGAACTGGCGACGACGGAGTTGACGCTCCAGTCGGCTGTGGCCTGGCGCTATCCGCAAACCGAAACTCTCCTGACCCTGATCGATCGCCTGGGAGTGGTGGCTCGGGCACGGTCGGTCAAACGCTGGCGGGAACGTCGGGCGGTCCATCGCTCTTCGGAATCGAGCGAGGAATCCAATGAACCGGGCCAACCGTAAGTCATGGTTATAAAGTACTATACCACCACGTATTCGATATAGCCTGAAAGTGTTGTATGGCCTACCACCTCCACCCAGTACCATCCGTCTCCCGCCGCCGTTTCCTCGGCCTGGCCGGGGTCACGTTGACCGCCAGCGCGGCGCTCGCCGGCTCCGCCTGGTTTCGGGAAACCCGGTCGATCCAGGCCCAATCGCCGAGCGCGACCTACCTCGACGCCGGCGATTTCGGCCTCGTGGGCGATGGCGAAACCGATGATGCCCCCGCCCTCCAGGCCGCGATCGATGCCGCCGCCGAGCGGCGAATGCGGCTCGTGATCCCGCCCGGCGCCTACGCCGTGGCCTCGAGCGTCAACGCCCGCACCGGTTCCACGATCTCGGCCTACGGTGTCACGCTGGTCACGTTCATCCCGGACCTTGGCGATCCGGGCACCTCCTTCGCGACGGTGCGCATCTATGACTCCAACGACGTCACGATCCATGGGCTGGAGGTGGAAGGACGCAAGGATGCCTTCGACCATTCGCAATGGAAACATGGCTTCGGCCTCAACAATTCCCGGAACGTGTGGCTCTACCAATGCCAGGCGCACCGCTGCAAGGGCGACGGCGTGATCCTCGAAAACGAGAACATTGGGGATGTCAATGTCGACGTGCTGGTGGAATCGTCCAACTTCGGCGAAAACTACCGCATGGGCGGCACAGCCAGCGGGGCGTTGCGCGCCCGGTTCCTCAACTGCGCCTTCTACGGCACGTCCGGCACCCTGCCGATGTGCGGATTCGATGTCGAGCCGGACCGGCCGGACGTAACCTGCCAGGACATTTCGTTCTTTCACTGCGATTTCAGCGACAATGGAACGATCGGCGCCGACGAGGGCTACGGCTTCAACGTCTCGTTCCAGCCGGGCGCCACCGGTCCGCAATCCGGGGTCTACCTCGAGAACTGCACGATGATGCGAAACGGCGCCGCCGGCGTCGATCTCTACCGGGTGCCGAAGGGCGTGGAGTTGAGCAATTGCCAGGTCACCGACAATGCCCATGAGGGAATCATCGTCTATGCCGACGCCACCGATATCGTCATTCGCGGCGGCAACGTCCAGGCCAATGGCCGCCACGGAATCCGCTGCGCGGTCGAACCCGATGCTCCCTGCGAGAACATCGTGATCGACGGGGTGACAATCCGCGACAATGGTTGGGCGGTGTCGACGCTCTCCAACGGCATTCACCTGGAGCACGATGTTGATGACGTCACCGTGACGAATTGCGCCATCTCCGGTTCAACTGGATACGGTTTGTTCGTCGGGGAAACCGTCACGAATCTCGAAACGCGCGATCTTGATCTGGCGAACAACCTTCAGGGGGCGAGCTATCCGGTGATTGGGCGCGACGGCAGGAATGGGTAGCGACCGCGCGGCGACCGGGCCATTGCGCGTCGGCGTGGTGCTCGAATCGATCTCACCGGCGCGCTGGATCGAGCACGCCCTCCAGTTGATCGCGGATGGAGCGGTGGCTGACCTGACCACAGCGATCATCGTGGCGCCACGGATGGCAACGCCGGCGGCCGATTGGGCAAATGCGCTGTACCGCCTTTTCGTCGTGGCTGACCGGCGCGTCTTCCGGCGACAGCCCGACCCACTGGCGGTCGTCGACATCTCGCGCCCGCTCAATGGTGTCGCCATCATCTCCATCGGGGGTGAAGGTGGGCTCCCGGCGACGGCACGGATCGCGCTCGAAGAGGCTGGCCTGGATGTCATGCTCTGTTTCGGCAGTGGCGAGGCGGGGCGCAACCTGGCCGGATTGGTCCGCTTCGGCGTCTGGTACTTCCCGGATATCGTGTCCGATGCCGGAACCGGGCGTCCTCTCTGGTTCGACGCAACCGTCGCCGGGCGGGATGTCGTGACAACCTCCCTGAATGAGTTGACAGCGGCGGGAACCGCCGGGCGCATGGTCTACTCGGCGGTTTCGGCGGTCAACAGGTATTCTCCCCATTACACCGATCGTCGGCTCAGGTGGAAGATGGCCACGTTTCCCGCCCGCGCGCTGGAGAAGCTGGCACGGACTGGGGCCGACGCTCACGACAATCACGGGTCGGATACAGGAATCCGGGAAACGTCGATTCCCCGAAATGTGCGCATGCTGAGGATTATGGCTCGCCTCGGCGCGCGCCAGGTTGCTCATGCCGTTCGTTCCGCACTCTATCGTGCCGAATGGTCAGTTGCCTTTCGGGCCGAGCCTGACCTTGCGATCGCCACCCTCACCCGGCCGAACGGTCCCGGAACGTACACATTTATCGACAATCCGCCAGACCGCTTCTGGGCCGATCCCTTTCCAGTCCAGGATGGGGAGCGGCACTGGCTTTTTGTCGAGGAGTTTCCCCATGCCGCCGATCGCGCCCACCTCTCGGTCATGCCGCTGCACCAGGACGGTACCGTGGGCGTGTCGACCCCCGTATTGACCCGCCCGTATCACCTCTCGTACCCGTTCGTCTTCCGCTGGCGGGACGACTGGTACATGGTTCCCGAGACGCTGGAGAACCGGACGGTCGATCTCTACCGGAGCACTCGTTTTCCCTACGACTGGACGCACGCCGGGACATTGCTGGAGGATGTGGCCGCCGTCGACGCGACCCTCATCGAGCGGGATGGCCGGTGGTGGATGTTTACGACGATCGCCCCGTTCGGCGGTTCGGAAAACGACGAGCTTCACATCTACTTGGCGGACACCCCGCTCGGGCCGTGGCGACCCCACCCGCGCAATCCCCAGACGTCCGACGCGCGCGGGTCGCGGCCGGCAGGCCGGATCTTCTCGCTCGACGGCGCCTGGTACCGCCCCGCCCAGGATTGCTCCCGCCGATACGGCTACGCGATGACGATCCATCGGATCGTGACGCTCACCGAAGACCGCTACGTCGAGGAGGTGGCCGGCCGCATCGAACCGACCTGGGCGAGGGGGTTGCTGGGCACGCATACCTTCAACCATGTCGACGGGATGACGCTGGTCGATGGCGAACGCTGGCGGCCCCGGTTCCGGCCGCCGGTCAAACGCTGAACTCCGGCGCCCGCCCCGGCGCGGGTCGGCTGGCGGTGACGGGCACCGCCGCGGTCTCCGGGGCGTGGACGGGATCGGTTCCTTCCCGCAGGACGATGGTCAGGGCCACGAGGAAGAAGCCGAGAAAGTAGCCCGTGCTGGGCACCGGGTAGAACGTTTCCTGCGTCGCCGAGGAAACGAGCAACGCGATTGTCATCCAGAAGAAGGGCCGGTCGAGCCGCTCCCGATTCCAGATGTCCCGCAGCACCTTCGCGCAAACCAGCGCGATTACCAGCAGCATGCCGAACCCAAGCTCCATCACGATCTGAAGCGGCAGCATGTGCGGGCTGAGCGCTGGCCCAGTGTCAGGCGACGACCCGAATCCCCAGCCCGTAAACCAGCGCCACGGGTGGTCGTTGAGGTTATCGATCCGGCCGGCCCAGATTTCATCGCGGCCGACCAGGTTATCCGCCTCGTAGGGCCGGAATGCGTCGATCTGGTGATCGATGATCGAGCCCAGCGCGCCGCTTTCGCCCTCGACCGGGGGTTGGGAGGAGATGTAGACGAACGCCGCCGCGCCCGCCAGGGCGAGGACCAACACGAAGTTGACCAGCCACCGGGGTGATCTCGCCAGCAGGAAGACGCCCGCGATCAGTACCACGCCCATCAGCCCGGCCCGGCTCCCGGTCACCAGGGCGGCGGCCAGGCCAAGCGCGATCAGGAAACCGTTCCCCGCCCACGCATGGCCCCCGCGCAGGTGCAGTGCCAGGCCGAGGAAGAGGGTGATTTGCGCCGCCACGTAGGCGTGGGTGTAGGAAATCGTGCCCAAACCGAAGTTGTCGTAGTTGAAGACGTAGTGCCACCAGGCGCCGGCGGTTACCTGGTCCCGCGGGAGCAATGGCGCGAAGGCCGATGTCGGAACGATATCGAAAAAGGTCAGGAGCACGGTCACGCAGATGAACAGGAAGGCCCCGGTCACCACCTTCCGGATCACCGTCAGGCGAAAGGGCGTGTACGGCACGCAGGCGGCGACCCGGAACAGGAGAAAAAATTGGACCATGCGCGCGACTTCGAACAGGCCGAAGCCCGGTCCCTGCTGGTGCAGCCCGAATGAGATCGTGTCGAGGTTGGCGATCAGGATCGTCGAAATCACGTACGAGATGACGCAGACAATGGTCAGCGCGAACATCACCTGGACACCGGTGCGGCGAGCGCCGCTGAGTTCGGCGGCGGGCCGCTTCATGAAGCTCCAGGTCACCATCAGCGCGCCGAACACGATGTCCGGCAGCCCTGGCCAGACGGGCCACGGCCCAACCGGCACGAGGGGAACCGTGTAGGCCTGGCTGGCGATGTAGCAACAGAGCAGCACGAAGACCCACCGCGTTTCGATGACCGCATCGAGCGGCGCGGCCTCGCGCCGGGCCGTAGTCATTGGCTTGTCCCTTCAGTGGCTGGCTGTTCCAGGTCGCGGAGCACCGTCCACAGCACGTACGCGGACGCGACCGACCAGGCGGTCAGCGACACCAGCACCGCCCAGGCCGCGCCGATAGCGCCCATGCGCGGAATGAGCAGCGCGCTGGCGGCGATCGCTACCACCACGGACATGGCGACCAGCGGCACCTGGGCGAGGAAGCGGCGGGCGGCGGTAATTCCGAACCCAAAAATGGAGACCAGCGCCCCGACCCCGAACGAAATAGTCAACAGCAGGAGGATTGACGTTTCGCCGGCGTACTCGGCGGTGTAGAGGGCGGTGAGAATTGGTCTTCCCGCCACGAGAACGATCGCCACGCTGACCGCGCAGCAGGCGGTGAAGAAGATCGCCAGCTTCCCGAGCAGACCGATGAACGCGGCCCGGTCTCGCTCCGCGTGGAACCGCGCCAGCCGG
>JACCYX010000411.1 GCA_013696265.1 Chloroflexia bacterium | reverse complement strand
TGTCCAATGCGTGATCGGCGCCGGGGTCGTGATCGAACTCGGTACGCTGGTGGGCGAACTGCGCGGTCTGCGAGAGCGCGGCATCGACACCTCCGGCATGCTGATCTCCGATCGCGCCCACCTCGTGTTGCCCTATCACAAACGGCTCGATGAGTTGGAGGAGCAACGGCGCGAGGGCGACGAGATCGGCACGACCCTCAACGGCAATGGCCCGGCCTATGCCGACAAGGCGTCGCGGCACGGGTTGCGGGTTTGCGACCTGCAACGGCCGGAGGTCCTTCGCCGCAAGCTCGCCATCGAAGTCGACGCCAAGAACCACCATCTCACCAGCGTGTTTGGCGATCCTCCCCTGGATTTTCAGGCGCTCTACGAGGAACTCATCCAACTCACCGAATTCATCGGCCCGATGGTGATTCCGACCGAAGTCGTGGTACAGGAAGCCATCGCCAGGGGCGAACGCGTTATCGTCGAGTGTGCCCAGGGCGCGATGCTGGACATCGACTACGGCACCTACCCCTACGTCACATCGTCGTCGCCGACCGCCGCTGGCGCCTGCCAGGGAGCCGGGGTCGCACCGTCGCAGGTGGAATCGGTGATCGGCGTCTACAAGGCGTACAGCACGCGGGTCGGCGGCGGCCCGATGCCCGCCGAGTTGCTCGAAGCAACGGGTGAGCTGATTCGCGAACGCGGCCGGGAGTGGGGGGTCAACACCGGACGTTCGCGCCGGACCGGCTGGTTCGACGCCGTGGCCGCGCGGCAAACCAGCCGCCTCAACGGCATCACCGAAATCGCCCTTACATTGCTCGACGTGCTCGACGTGCTTGACGAGATCGGGATCTGCACCGGATACCGGATCGGCGATCGATCAATCGGCCACGTACCGGCGCTGCTCGACGAACTGGACGGCGCCACGCCGAACCTGACGTTTCTGCCCGGCTGGAAGCAAGACACCACCGAGGCGCGTAGCTTCGATCAATTGCCGGAGAACGCCCTGGCTTACTTGAAAGCCATCGAGTCCCATCTGGGAGCGCCAGTGCGGTATGTTGGGGTTGGTCCGGACCGGGAACAGCTCATCGATCGCCTGGCAATCTAGCGCGGTGCGCCCGGGTCATTGTCCTGAATCGAGCGGTTCGCGTGTCGGCTCACGTTCCATCAGCCGGCGCATCGCATCCACGGGCGACACACTTTCGAACAGGACACGATGCATCTGGTCCACGATCGGCAAATCCACGCCGTGTGCCAATCCCAACGCACGGGCGGCGCGGGTGGTGGCGATCCCTTCGGCCACCTCGGTCATCGAGGCAAGGATGACGTCCAGCGATGTTCCGCTCGCCAGGGCGAAGCCGACCCGGTGGTTGCGCGAGAGCCGGCTGGAACAGGTGGCGATGAGGTCACCGATCCCGGAGAGCCCGGCAAAGGTCAGCGGCTGGGCCCCGCTGGCGACTCCGAGCCGGGCGATTTCGGCGATGCCTCGCGTCATGAAGGCCGCTTTGGCGTTGTCGCCCGCCTCCAGCCCGTCGGCGATGCCGGCGCCGATCGCGATGATGTTCTTCAAGGCGCCGCCGAGTTCGACGCCAATCAGGTCGTCACTGACATAAACCCGGAACCGCTGGCTGTGAAAAATATCGACCAAGGTTTCCGCGAGACCAGGAATGTCAGAGGCAATGACCGTCGCGGCCGGGTGTCCGGCCGCGATCTCCGTGGAGAGGTTGGGGCCGGACAGCACGGCAACCAGGGTGTCCCGGCTGAGGACCGACCGGATGACCGCCGATGGCCGGAGCAGCGTCTCGACTTCGAGCCCCTTGGCGGCGCTCAGGATCGGCTTGCCCCGCAGGCTCTCCGCCAGCTCCTCAAGCGACCCTCGCAGCTTCTGCGTCGGGATCGCCAGCACCACGACGTCCACGCTACCTAAATCGCACTTCTCCACTTCGGCGATGCGAATATCAGTGGGAATCGAGACGCCAGGCAGCGACACCGGGTGGAGGCGATGGGTGTCGAGGAACTTCGCGCTTTCCGTCGTGCGGGCCACCAGCGTCACGCGGTGTCCCGCTTCCGTCGCCAGGATCGCCAACGTGCTGCCCCACGCCCCGGCGCCGACCACGGCTACGCTCCGCGAAGATTTCGATCTGGAATCCTGGTCGACCATCGTTGACATGCTTCCCGGTAGCTCCGTAGACTCGGATGCGAGTTTACGCGACTCATGTGGCGTCTTTCGCCCATTGGCGGTGGTCGCATCGATAAAGGATTGTTCCCATGACCCTGCAGGCCCCGCTGGATTCGATCGGGATTCGCAAGATCATTCCCCATCGTTATCCCTTCCTGCTTGTCGACCGGATCGTCGAGCTGACCCCCGGCGAGCGGGCCGTGGGCATCAAGAACGTCACCGCCAACGAACCTTTTTTTCAGGGCCACTTCCCCGAGTACCCGGTCATGCCGGGGGTGCTGATCGTTGAGGCAATCGCCCAGGTCGGCGCCGTAGCCATGCTCAGCCTGCCTGAACTCGAAGGCCAGCTTGCGCTCTTCGCCGGCATCGACAAAGTCCGATTCAAACGGCAGGTGAAGCCGGGAGATTCCATCCGGATCGAAGTCGTGATGGGCCAGATCCGCCGCAACATTGGGACGGGATCGGGCACGGCGACGGTCGATGGCGAGCTTGCCTGCAAGGGCGACTTCATGTTCGCTCTGGTTCCCAGTCAAACCGGAGGCTGACGCCCCGGCAGTCTGATAGCTCCTGGCGGGCCGGTGGCTGGCGGCGAACACGGTACACTTGGAAGGCCACTCCAGGGACGAACGGTGCCCGGATGTGGCTACCGAATGAAGGAGTTGGACGTTGTCATCATCCGGAAAGACGATGGGCTTGATCCTGATCGGGATCGGCGCCGCGATCGGGCTCGCGGTTGGCGCCTGGATCGTCTCGGCCCTGGCGGACGGCTCGACCGGTCTCTCGGGAGCCATGCTCGGCTTCGTCCTCCTGCTCGTGTTCATCGTCGCCCCCCTGGTCGGTGGTGGCATCTACATCCTCAACAAGGGGCGGGCCGAGGAGCGGGAGCTTGCTCACGTCCGCGCCCAACGCGCCCTGATCGACATCGTCAAGACGCGGGGCCAGGTCCAGATCAGCGACCTGGTGCTCGAACTCAAGTCGACCCGCGACCAGGTCCAGCAAAATCTCCACGATCTCGTTGGGCGTGGCCTCTTCTCCGGTTATGTCGATTGGAACAAGGGTGTGCTCTACTCGGTCGAGGCCTCGCAACTCAATGGTCGCCAGACCTGTCCCAACTGCGGCGGGCAGGTGGAGCTGGCGGGCAAGGGACTGATCAAGTGCCCGTATTGCGGCGCCGAGATTTTTCTATAGTGCACCTGGCACAGTGGTTGACCGCGTCGTTATCAGCGTAGGGGCGGACCTGATTCGACCGAGGATCAATACTGGCAAACCGCAGTTGTGTCGAATCTGTCGTCCGCCCGTGATGTTTCCTGGAAAGGACGATGACTTTGGACCAGAAGATCGTACAGAAGGTCGAAACGCTGCTCGACAAGGTACCGGGCTACGCCGGCTATCGTAGCAAGGAAGACCGGCGCGACGACGACCGGCGACTTCGTGAAGCGATCGCGAACGGTCTCGACGCCACGGTGAGCACGCTCACCAGGGTAAGCGCCGAATTGGCCCGGCAGCGGAAGCTGACGCACATTTCCACGGTCGAGCGGCTGGTGGGGGCGTCCCGTCTGCTTGCCGATCGCGTCCGCACCGCCTCGTACGGCTACGGCGGCATCTTCAGCGACCGCTCGATCGACGAGTTCGCGCTTGAACAGATGCGCCAGTTCGACGCCGCATTCCAAAGCGAAGCGCAATCCCTCGATGCGCTGGCCAACCGAATAGCTACCTCGCCCGAAGGACCACTCGAAGCCGACATCGACGAGTACCAGGCCGAACTGAACCGCCTGGGGCTGCTCTTCGACGCCCGCGGCGAGGTGGTGGAATCGGCGCGGGCGAACCGGGACGCTGCAGTGCTCAACCTCCTGGAACCAAAGGAGGCGCCGAAGCCATCTCCGATCACCGCGATCAGCGTCGGCGATGCCCTGTCGATCCTCGGCGACAACTACATTGTCGACGCGACCGTGGCGTTCGCCGAACTCGATCGACAGGTGACCATTGCGCGGATCGAGCGTGGCACGGACGGTGCGGCTCAATGGCTGCTCAGCGGCACGCCAGGCGACATCGCGTCCGCGAGATTGACGGAAGGCGAACCGGGTTCCGCCGCTCTCGCGACCGGCCGTCCAGCGGAAGCCACGGTCACAACCCGCACCGATTCGCGGAAGGGAGTGGCCGCCCGCTACGGGTATACTGCTAACCCGGACGGCGCCGTCTCGTTCTGGTACGCCCTGGGCGGTGAATCCCGAACGTTCACGGGCTCGACGCTCGAAGACAGCGACGTGGAAATCTATGGACAGGCCTAG
>JACCYX010000408.1 GCA_013696265.1 Chloroflexia bacterium | reverse complement strand
TGTCCAATTTCAAAAAGGCGGAAGCGAGGTACTCGCCGCATCCCGATCCGAACCGGAACCGTCGATCACTCCTCGCTCAGGAGCGAATCGTCGATCGGCAACGGCAGGTGACCATTTTGCTCGGGACAGACATGCCCGCCGGGATCGATCGGCTGCCCGCACATGGGGCACATGGGACGGCCAGCGGCGGCCAGCACCGACGCCTCCCGAATCAATTCGCGCGCCTGCGCCCGTGAGAATTGCAGGTTCAGCCCCTGATCGGTCTCCGCCTCCTGAATGTCGAAGGCGTGGATGACGATGCGGTCGCCGGTTTCATCGAAGCCCAGTTCGACTCGCCCAAGCCGGAACTGGTTGCTCGTCGTTTCATCGATGTCGCCGGGGACACTCCCGGGGCCAATCTCCGGCCCTCTGGACGGAACCTGTTCCAGGATTTGCCCGATCGCCAGGCCAAGGGCCTGCATCTGCTGTTTTTCCATCCAGATAATGTATGTGTCGTCGTTCACGACGACGATCATCCGAAAACGCCGCTGCCCCGGCTCGCCAAGCGCTTCGGCGCGGAAGCGCTGGACTTCGTCGGAAGTGCCTGAAAATCCAAAATCGTCACTCATACGGGGGAAGAACCTCAGTGTGTTACACCGTATCCTGGTCGATTACCCGCCGCGAGAGGCGGCAAAGGATGCGGAAAGAATAGCATGCGCCCGTCGCGCCTTCCCCGAAAGTCCGCTTCGCCAGGCGCGATGGATTCAGCGGCGGCAATCCCCTAGCCGGTGGGCGCCGGCGTCTTCCGCGGCGGAGAGACGGCAACATCGTCAACTGCCGCGCCGTCCCCATTCACCGGTTCCGCCTCAACCCGTGGAACCGGCGGCGTGCGCGGTTCCGGCTTGCGCGCCGGCACAGGGTCCGGCTTGCCATTCGACCGCTGGGGAGCGGGCTCATGGTCCCGGAACGTCGATCCGGTCTGCGGAATATTCTTCAGCAAGTCTTCGAGACGCACGCCGGTCAACGACTCCAGCATCGCCGGGAACTGCGCAATCATTGAGGTGACGTCGGAGGCCAACCGGTTCACGCCGGTTCCCTGACCGTTGCTGTCGGCGCCAGTCGAGATGACGGTGATCTTGTCCACCTTGGCGAGCGGCTCGGCCAGGGCCCGGACCACCTCCGGCATCTCGCCGAGCAAGCGGTCGAGCACCGCCGCCTGGTTGAACTCCTGGTACGCGCCAGCCTTGATCCGCAGGGCCTCGGCTTCGGCCGCGCCCTTGGCCTGGATGATCTCCGCCTCAGCCATCCCCTGGACCCGGAGGGCAACCGCCTCGGCTTCACCCTGAAGCTTGCGCGCCTCGGCGACGCCGCCGGCCCGGAGAATCTCCCGTTGCTTCTCGGCCAGGGCCAGGGTTTCGATCCGCTGCTTCTCGATTTCGGCGGCGCGAAGCACCGTGGCGATCAGCTCTTTTTCGCGGCGGAGGATCTCGGCCTCCTGGACCGCGATCTGGCCCTGCTTGCGCACCTGCTCGACTCGAACTTCCTCTTCGACGATGCGCTGCTGCTGAACGTTGGCCTGGATTTCGTACGCCTTGTCGGCCTGGGCCCGCTGCTCCTGGACAGAACGGTCGTATTCGGCGCGCTTGAGTTCGAGGTCACGGACCGATTCCGCCTGCCTGGTCTGGCTGATCGACTCGGCGGTCACCTTCTCCTGCTCGGCCGCGGCCTCGGCGATCTTCGCTTCCCGCATCGCCTGGGCCCGCCGGATCGCGATGTCGCGCTCGGCCTCGGCCATCGCGATGTCGGCCGTCCGCCGCACCGAGGCCACATCCGGCTTGCCCATATTGAGGATATATTCGTTGTTGTCGCGAACCTCGCGGATCGTGAACGAAATGATCTCCAGCCCCATCTTGTGAACGTCTTCGGCGACGTTGCTGCGCATCCGGTCAGCCACCATCTCCGGTTCCTTGACGATCGATTCGACGGTGAGTTGACCGACGATGCCGCGCAAGTGCCCCTCCATCACCAGGCGGATCAGTCCTTGCCGCTGGACATCGTCCATGGTCAGGAACTGTTCGGCGGCAGTCAGGATGCTGACGGGATCGGACTGCACCTTGATCTGGGCGACGGCTTCGACATTCACGGCCACGCCCTGGCTGGTGTAGAGATCCTGCTGGGGCGCGACGTCGAAGCTCATCAACTCCAGCGAAAGCCCCCGGCTGGACTGGATCATGGGCCAGATGATCTTGCCGCTGCCCTTGACCACCTTCGTGCCGCCGAAACCGTAGACGACCAGCGCCTCGTTCGGGCCGACCTTGCGGTACAGCCGTGCCACGAGCGCGAAAATCAACAGGAGCCCGAGAACCAGGGCGCCGACGATGATAACCAGTGTGGGAAGCTCCACCTATGTGCCTTTCCCGCGGGAGCCCGCGCCGTTGCGTGCTCGACTCGAACGCTCTTGCCCCATACCATCATGACGTATACCCAGCCCGGTGGGTTGCGTGGCCGGCAGGGGTTCAGCTCTGGTTGACGCCTCCCGGTCCGCGCTCGTGGAGCAAATCGTCGAACGGCGCGACGACCGCCATGCCCCGTTCCACCCGGAGAATCAACACTTCAGCACCGCGCCCGATCGGATCGGCGGACGCAGACCGGGCGGATGTCACCATCCGCGTTCCTCGTTGCTCCCACACGATCTCGCCGACCCCCCCCGAGCGAATCGACGACGTCACCCGCGCCAGGACCCCGACTCGCTCGAAATCCTTCGGGTCGAGCGTGTCGTCCGGCGAACGCAAGACCTTGCGGATGACCCAGAGCACGATCCAGCCGGCGGCCAGGCCTCCCGCCACGGCGAGGCCGAGGCTGACGAAAGCGGGCCAGCCCAGGCCGTTCCGGGCGAGGTAGCCAATGCTGCCGAACCAGGTGATGAAGGCCAGGATCGAACTCACATTGACCAGGCCGCCGAACCCGTGATCGCCGCCGCCGTGATGGCCGTGGTTGGTGTCGGCCCCAATATCCGCGACCCCCAGGAGGAGGGAGCCGATCGTGAACAGCAGGCCGAACAGGAACGTGCCCAGCAGCACGGCATCGAGGGCGTCATTGATTGGAAACACCGCTCACTTCTCCCGCTCGGACAGCCCCCCCGATCCCCAGGGGCGGGCACGGACGATAGTCGACTGTGTACCCACGATTGTACCCGGGGTTGGCCGTTTCAGGCGGCTTCGGTTTTGCTGGATCACCAGATTTTGGTCGTCCATCGCGCACGGTCAGGTTGCCGCACATTGTCGCCAGATGCCATGATGGGTACGGATCGCGACTCCATTCTTCCGGTTCGCGCGTGTAGTCGCAACCACTCCCCCGAGACGGATCATGATTTCAACCAGGCACCATCGTTCCAGTTTCCAGATCCAGGCCGCGACCAACGAGCGTTGGCGCGACTTCGACATCATGCTCTTCCTCACCATTCTCGTGCTGATGGTGTTCGGCACGGTTGCCGTGTGGAGCGCGGTCGGCCAGCCAAGCATGTTGACCTGGAACCTTGGCTCACAGCAACTCCTCTTCGGCGTGATCGGCGTTGCCCTGATGTTCGTCGTGGCCTCGATCGACTATCGCTACTTCGAGTCCGCGGCCTGGGTGCTGTATGCCCTGGGAATCGGCTTCCTGTTGACGGTGCTGAGTCCGCTGGGCGTTGTGATTTCGGGCGCCGAAAACTGGATCGATATCGGGTTTGCCATCCTCCAGCCATCCGAATTCGCCAAGGTGACGACAATCATCGCCCTTTGCGCGTTCATTTCGTCCCGTGGCCAGGCGATGAGGGAATTCGGCAATTTCGTCATCGCGGGCATGATTGTGGCGCTACCAATGCTCATCGTGCTGATCGGGCCAGACCTCGGCCAGGCGATGGTCTACGTGGCGTTCTGGGCCGCGTCGTTGCTCGTGGCGCGCACGAGCAAGCGGTACATCCTGGCGGTCATTGCCATCTTGCCCGCGGTCATCGCCTTCGCCTGGTTCTTCGTATTGGAGGAGTACCAGAGAATCCGGCTGGAATGCTCGTTCAATCCAGGTATCGACCCGCTTGGCTACTGCTTTCAGTCCATCCAGGGCGGCATCAGCATTGG